>JBAIWU010000351.1:0-5168 GCA_037917155.1 Candidatus Eiseniibacteriota bacterium | reverse complement strand
TGGCGTGCGCCGCGGCGCCGAGCGCGAGCCAGAGCGCGAGCGCCGCCGTCGTGGCGCGTCGTGGCGCGCCCCCGGGGCGCGGGTCGGTCGCGGAGCGCGCGGGCGTGCTCACATCTGGAACTTGCCGAAGTCTTCCGGATTGAGCTTCTCGAGGAAGCGCCGGAGCTGCTCGGCCTTGTCCTCCTCGGAAGGCGGCGCGGACGGCTCGCTCGGCGGCGGCTCGATCTCGCTCTCCTGCTCGGGCGGCGCCTGCAGCAGCTCCTCGTTCACGAAGATCGGCGCGCGCGTGCGCAGGGCGACGGCGATGGAGTCGCTCGGCCGCGCGTCGACGGACAGCACGTTCGCCTCGCGCTCGATCAGCACCGAGGCGTAGAACGTGCCCTCGCGCAGCTCCGAGATGACGACGCGCGTCACGCGGGCGCGCAGGCCCTCGATGACCAGGGCGATGAGGTCGTGCGTGAGGGGGCGCGGGAACGGCTGCTCGGTGATCAGGCGCTGGATGGCCATCGCCTCGCCGGGCCCGATCCAGATGGGCAGCACGCGCTCGCCCGCGGCCTCGCGGAGCACGACGACGTGCTGCTGGGACTTCTGCTCGAAGACGAGCCCGTGGACGCGGGCCTCGACGATCTTCACGCGGTCACTTCGGGCCCTTGCCGGCGGCCGTGCCGACCGCCAGGGAGTCCGCCCCCGGGAAGTTCGGAGCATCCTCCGAACGCATGTGATCGATCATCCACCGGGCGGAGGCGGCGAGTTCCGACCGGGGATACTTCGCCAGCAGCTCGCGGAAGGCCTTCTCGGCCTCGTCGTAGTTCTTGAGCTCCTCGCTGTTGACGAACCCGACCATGAACTGCGCCTGCGGCGCGATGTCCGCGTCGGGGAAGTTCTGCACCACCTTGCGGTAGCCCTCGATGCGCGAGTCCGCCGTGCCGGCCTGCTGCGCGTCCTGGAACAGCTCCCGCGCCGTCTTCTTGGACGAGAGGAAGCCCTTGATCGCGCCCGAGTCCGGCGACACGCCGATGCGCTCGCGCGCCTTCTTGAGCTGGTCCTGGTAGAAGGCGTTCTGGCGCTGCTGCGCGAGCGTGCGCGTGATGAACGCCTTCACGGTCTCGAATGGCCGGATGCTGGCGGCCTTGACCGCGTCGACCTTGATCACGTGCCAGCCCTTGTCGGTGTGGTACGGGCCGGCGATCGCGCCCTCGGGCAGCTTGAGCGCCGACTCCGCCAGCGCCGGCTGCGGGCCGAGCGCGGAGATCGCGCCGTCCTTCGTGACCATCCCGAGGCTGCCGCCGTTCGAGCGCGTGGTCGAGTCCGCGCTGTACTGCGTCACCAGCTTGTTCCAGTCGGCGCCCTTGGCCTTCGCGAGCGCCAGCACCCGGCGCGCCTCGAGCTCGGTCTTGAGCTGGATGTGCCGCAGCGTGACGCTCGCCTGGATGCGGAAGTCGTCGAGGTGCGCGTCGTAGTACGCCTTGGCCTCGGAGTCGGTCGGCGCGGGGCTCGAGGCCATCACCTCGTTGACCCACGTCCGGATGACGAGGTCGCGGCGCTGCGAGGCGAGCTGGCGCTGCAGGTCGGCGCGATCCGGCACGCCGTGGCCCTGCGCGTCGATCATCCACACGCGCTCGTCGACGAGGCGGTCGAGGAGCTGCTGCCGGCCCTCGGGCGTCGTGTACTGCGACCGGTACTGCTCGGGGATGTCGAGCAGCCGGTCGTTGAGCGTGCGGCGCGTGATCGTCTCCTTGCCCACGCGCACGAGCACGATGTCGGAGTCATTCGGCGCGACCACCGGCCTGGGCAGGCCCGGCTTCTTCGCCGGGGCCGCCATGATCGTCACCGCGCTGAGCGCCAGGAGCGCGAGCGCGGCGCCCAGCGTCCGCGCGCGCATCATGCCCGCACCACCCAGACCTTGACGGTGGCCGTGACGCCGCCGAAGAAGCGGACGGTCACGTCGTAATTGCCGAGCTGCTTGATGTGGTCCTCGAGCTCGATGCGGCGCTTGTCGACCTCGTGGCCGGCGGCCTTGAGCGCGTCGGCGACGTCGGAGGACGTGATGGAGCCGAACAGCGTGTCCTCCTCGTTCGCCTGCGCCGGGATGTTCACGGACAGGCCGTCGATCTTCGCGGCCTCGACGCGCGCGGCGGCGACGAGCTTGTCCGCCTGCAGCGCCTTCTGGCGCTCGAGCTCCTGGTACAGGTTCGCGGCGCGCGTGCCCGTGGGGATGGCGAGCCGGCGCGGCAGCAGGAAATTGCGGGCGTACCCCGGCTTCACGTTGACGGTGGTGCCCTTGGCGCCCACCCCCTTCAGGTCTTCGATCAGGATCACTTCCATCGTCGTCTCCCCTACGCCCCCCCGTGGGAGGGCTCCAGTCGGCGGTAGTCGAGCCAGACATCGCTCAGGCCCACCACGGCCACCGCCGGGAGGACCCAGAGCAAGCTCACCGCGATCACGAACAGCATCGTCAGTGCGACGAAGGCGGGAGACATGCCCCGTGCGAGGAGCACCGACTCCACGACCGCCACGCCCTGAACACTATACCCCAGGACCGCGTGCACCAGGAGCGTAAGCGCGCTCGGGTGCCATGCGCGATCCGCGAACACCAGCAAGGCGATTCCCGCGATGAGCGGCACGAGTGCCGCGTCCGGAAGCCGCCACGCCACGAGCGGTGAGCGCGACAACGGCGGCCAGCCGACCGCCCCGGCCACGCGCGCGGCGAGCGTGCGGCCGGCCGCGACGAGAAGCGCCATCCACAGGAACAGCAGGTTCGGGATCATCAGCACCAGCGTCTTCTCCCGCTCCACCGCGGGCAGGCTCGCGGCCTGCCGCATCGCCTCGCGCAGCGTCGCCGGCACCTCGCCCGGCTTGACGCTCGCGATCATCCTCTCCTGTTCCGCCTTCATCCTTCCGTCGAGCCGCGCGACCGCCGCCGGGAAGCCCGGCGCCAGCGGCAGCGACGCCGCCACGACCAGCAGCGGCGCGAACATCCACGCCCGCTCGCCGATCGCGGGCCCGCCGCCCTCCTCGCGCAGCCCCATCCAGCAGCCGACCAGCCCCGCCACTGGCGCCCAGGCGGTGAGCCACAGTGGCCACGCGCCCGGCCCGGCCAGCGCGTACAAGCCCGCCGCCGCCGCGGCGAGCACGAGGGGCAGCGCCAGCGCCGCGCGCCCGAACCGCCAGGACACGAGGAGCGAGACCGCGACGACCGCCGGCACGGCGAGCCACAGCGCCGCCCACGGCCACGGCGTGCCGAGGGCGCCGAACGCCAGGAACATCACGAGCAGCGCGCCCCGCACCCAGAGCAGCGGGCGCGGCGCGGGCGCCCGCTCAGCGATAGAAGTCACTGGTGAACGGCAGCAGCGCCAGAACGCGCGCCCGCTTGATGGCGGTCGTCAGCTGCTTCTGGTGCGTGGAGCACGTTCCCGAGACCCGGCGCGGCACGATCTTGCCGCGGTCGGTCACGAAGCGGCCCAGCCGCTTCTCGTCCTTGTAGTCCACGAACACGACCTTCTCGAGGCAGAGCTTGCAGTACTTCTTCTTGATGCCCTTGCTCTTGCCCTTGCCCTTGCCCTTCGCGCCGCCCTTGCCGCCGCTCTCACGTTCCCTGGCCATCTCGTCTCCGATCGTCTTATGAGGTTGGATCCCCGGAGGCGCCCGCGGCCGCCTGGCCGCCCGGCGCCTTCTCGAGGAAGTGGACCGATTCCGCCCGCACCTCGAGGCTCTGACGCGTCTCGCCGCGAGCGCTCGTCCACTCCCGCATCTGCAGCCGTCCTTCCACCAGCACCGGGCTGCCGCCGCGCAGGTACGTCGCGCAGACCTCGGCCAGGCGCTGGTAGCACACCACCGCCGCGTACCCCGTGTGCTCGGACCACTTGCCCTCGCTGCTGCGGAACCGCCGGTGGAACGCCAGCGTGAAGCGCGTCACGGCGGTGCCGTCGGAGGCGTAACGCTTGTCCGGATCGCGCGTCAGCCTGCCGCTCAGCGTCACCCGGTTGACCTCGGGAAGCCTCAGCTCGGGCATCGGTCCTCCTCGCGGGGGCGAGGCGGCTTCAGTCGTTGTCGGCGTCCTCGGCCGCCGCCACGGCCTCCGCCTCGGGCACGCCCTGCGTGAGCTCCGGCGGAACGTAGACGGTCGTCAGCACGCGCATCACGCTCTCGTTGAGGCGCAGCCGGCGCTCCAGCTCCTTCACCATCGGGCCGGCGCCCTGCCACACGACCATCGTATACACGCCGTCGCGCTTCTTGCCGATCTCGTAGGCCAGACGGCGCTTGCCCCACTTCTGCACCTCGACCACCTCGCCGCCCAGATCCTTGATCCAGCCGGAGACGCGGTCGGCCTCCTCGCCCGCCTTCACTTCGTCGAAGCTCGGGTCGAGGATGAAGACGGTCTCGTACTTGGTCACGACTCGGAATCCTCCATGCGGACCCTGCGATTGAAACGGTTCATGGCGGGCAGGATGCCCTGCGACACCCAGCACTCCACCGCGTCCGCCGCCAGGCGGATCGCCTCCTCGAGCGCCGGCCCTTCGTCCGGCGCGAACTCCTCCAGCACGTGCTCGCGGAGCCGCGCGCTGCTCTCGGCCGCACCGACGCCGATGCGCAGTCGCGCGTACTCCCGATGCCCGATCACGGCCTCGATGCTCTCGAGGCCCCGATGTCCCCCGCTGGACCCGCCCGCCCGCAGGCGCAGCATCCCCAGCGGCAGGTAGACATCGTCCACCACCACCAGCAGCGCGCCCGGGTCGAGCCCGTTGCGCTGCTCCCACTCCCGGAGCGCCTCGCCGCTCGCGTTCATGAACGTCCGCGGCTCGACCAGCTCCACGTCCTCGTCGCCGATGCGAACCCGCCGCGCCCGGTACGTCCCGGCCGGCGCGCCCTCCGCCGCGCGATGCCGCGCGGCGAGCGCCTCGAGCACGTGCCACGCGACGTTGTGACGCGTGCGCGCGTACCGTGCCCCCGGATTCCCCAGCCCCAGCACGAGCCGCACGGGCGGCTACTTCTTCTCCTCGGCGCCGGCCTCTTCCTTCTTGCCCTTGGCGCCCACGACCTCCGGCTCCGTCGGGGCCGGCGCGGCGGCCGCGGCAACCGCGCCCTCGGCGGGCACCGGCTCCTCCTCGACCGTCGGCGCGACGACCGTGACGACGGTCGCGTCCGGATCGGTCAGGACCTCGGTCCCC
>JBAIWU010000350.1:0-1733 GCA_037917155.1 Candidatus Eiseniibacteriota bacterium | reverse complement strand
CGAGCCCGACCTGCGCACGGCGCTCGCAGCGCTGGGGCTCGCCGAGTCCGAGTTCGCGCTGGCGCACGTGCGCGAGGCGGACTCGCTCGCGCACGCGGCCGAGGCCGGGCTCGCCCAGGCGGTGGGCTGGGACCATCCGCTGCTCGCGGACGCCGAGGAGCTGCTCGGGCGCGTGGTCAAGAACTACACGGGCCGGCCGGGCTTCGAGCTGGCGCTCGCCCACTACGACGCCGCGCTGCAGATGCGCGTCCGCGCCGAGGGGCCGGTCTCGCTCGGCGTGGCCGCGGCGCTGCACGACCTCGCGAACCTGTACCGGCTCGACCGGCGCACCGGGGAGGCGTACGCGCTCTTCGAGTCGGCGCTCGAGACGCGCCGCGCCCGCCTCGGCCCCGTGGACGACGACGTCGCCTCGACGCTCGGCGGCATGGCCGTGCTGCGGGCCGGCCAGGGCCGCTGGGGCGACGTCGCGCGGCTCGAGCGCGAGGCGCTCGCGGCGACGCCGGCCGCGCCCGGAGCCGCGGGCGGCACGCGCGGCACCCGCCTCGGGCTCCTCGGCGAGGCGCTCCATCGGCTCGGCCGCGACGCCGAGGCCGTGCACGCGCTGCGCGAGGCCGTGGCCCTGCGCGAGTCCGTGTGGGCGCGCACGCCGCGCGACGAGGGCAGCACCGTCATCGCGGGCCTCGGCATGTACCGGGACCTCGCGATGGCGCTCGCGGCCGAGGGCCGCGGCGAGGAGGCGTTCGAGGAGCTCACGCGCGGCTCGAGCCGCACGCTGACCCGGCGGCTGCTCGCCACCGACTCGGCCCGCGTCGACCCGTGGCGCGGCGTGCTGCCGCGCGTGCAGGCCGCGCTCGCGGACGACGAGGCGCTGGTGTCGTGGGTGCGCACGAGCACGATGGTGTTCGCCGGGGACTACCCGATGTGGGCGTGCGTCGTGCGCTCGCGCGGGCCGGTGCGCTGGTACCGGCTCGAGCGCATCGGGGCGCCGCGCACGCGCGTGGCCACGGTGCGCGACGCCCTCTGGGGCGAGCTGCGCGCGACGTCGACGTGGCCGCGCCGCGTCGAGGACACCGGGCCGGTCGACCGCATGGCGGTGCGCATGTGGCAGGAGTGGTTCGCGCCGATCGAGCCGGGCCTCGCCGGCGTCTCGCGCCTCGTCGTGTGCGCGCCCGACCTCGTGGCCGGCGGCCCGCTCGGCGCGCTGCGCGACGACCGCGGCCGCTGGCTCTCGGAGCGTTTCGCGATCTCCTACGCGCCCTCGGCCCTGCTGTTCGCGCACGAGCGCGAGCGGGCGGCAATGCGGGGGCCGGGGCGCGCGCGGGCCGCGCTGCTCGTCGGCGATCCCGCGTACGCGCCCGACGACCCCGAGGGCTGGCCGCGCCTGGCGGGCTCGACCGGCGAGCTGCGCTCGATCGCGGCGCGCTGGCCCGTGGCGACGCTCCTCACCGGCGCGGAGGCGCGCGCGGCGAGCCTGCGCGCGCTGGCCGCGAGCGGCTCGCTCTCCGGCTACGGGCTGCTCCACTTCGCGGCCCACGCGGAGGTCGACACGCGCCGGCCGCTCGATGCCGCGCTCGTGCTCGCGCCCGACGGGCCGGGCGAACGGGCCGCGTCGCGCGTGCGGGCGCGCGAGGTCGCGGACGGCTGGCGGCTCGACGCCGACCTCGTCTGCCTCGCCGGCTGCCAGACCTCGCTCGGGCTGCCCTCGGCATCCGACGGCTGGCTCGGCCTGCAGG
>JBAIWU010000349.1:0-9302 GCA_037917155.1 Candidatus Eiseniibacteriota bacterium | reverse complement strand
CTGGACCCGGTTGCCCTTCGAGCGCGTGTTCGCCAGCCGGCGGCCGTTGGCGTCGAGGCGCTGCGAGTCGAGCAGGACGACGTCGCCGTCCTGCGCCGGTCGGTCGAGGTCGGCGAAGACGGCGGACACCTCGAGCAGGTTCGCGATCACCGCGTCCACCGTGGCCCCGTCGATGGGCCGGGTGCGGCGCACCAGCGGCAGGCCCTTCCAGTTCCGGACCTCGACCTGCGGCGCCACGTCCACGACCGCGTCGAACGTCAGGGGCTGGCCCGGGGTGAAGTGCAGGTGCTGGACCGACGGCGGCACCACGGGGCTCAGGCCGGCCTCCTGGATCGCACGCCCCGCGGCCTCGGGGATGAAGTCCTCGAGCAACTCCTGCTCGATGTGCGCCGCGAAGTCCGCGCGCACGCGCTCGAGCGGCACCTTGCCCTTGCGGAAGCCGGGCATGACGACGCGCCGCTGCAGGGCGCGCGCGGCCCGGTCGAGCCGGACCTCGACCTCCTCGGCGGGGATCGAGACGTGGACGGTGTGCTGCCAGTTGCCGGTTGCCTCAACGGTGTGGGTCATCGTGAACCTTGTACCCCCGAGCCTTCGGGACGGATCGCGGTTGGTTGGGGAGCGGCCGCGTGGGCGGCCGGTCCGGCCGTCCGGCGCTCGCCGGAGCCTGGCGCGCCCCCGGGGGCCCGGGCCTGCCGCCGGTCCCGGCTCGCGCAGGCTGCCGCGGGCGTGCAGGACGCAACGGGGCCGCGGACCCTTCCGATGCCGGTCCGGGACGCACGTTTCCTTGTTGAACGGGGCACGCTATCACACCGCCCCCGCTGGCGGCGAGGGCCCCCCCGGGGTCGTGCGGAATCGCACGGCGGCGGCCCGGATGCGGGTCCTTCGCCCCTGCGCGGGCGCTCGCTCGGGGCCCGGATGTCAAGTCGAGCCAACGCGCGGCCTTGGGCCGCGGAATCCGGTGCAGGTTCGGCCCGGAGGTGCCGACACCCTCCACATTGAAACCACCGGTGTGTCCACACGCGGAGGTGTCCGTGACCGCTTTCCCGTCATCCGACTCGCGCGGCTTCTCGCTGGTCGAGATGGCCATGGTGGTGCTCGTGCTCGGGCTCGTGCTGGCCATCGGCGTCGGCGGCTTCCACTCGCTGTCCTCGGACCAGTCGCTCATCGGCGCCGCGCAGGGCATCGCCGGCCAGGTCCAGCTCGCGCGCGCGCGCGCCATGTCCACGGGCACGACGCAGACGGTCAACTTCGGCACCTCGACCACGCCCGCGAAGGTCTTCGTCATCGGCACGGGCGGGACCCGGAGTTGGTCGCTGCCGCGCAACGTGCACTTCGCCACCGGCGGCGCGAGCAGCTTCAACATGACCAGCGACGGCCGCGCGTCCACCTCGACCTACATCGTGCTCCTCAACGACAAGGGTGTCCGGGACACGATCAGCGTCGAGACCTCCGGCCTGGTGATCGTCCGATGAGGCCCCACATGAACGCACACGATTCCCGCCACCGCGACGAGCGCGGGGTCTCCCTCGTGGAGGTCCTGATCGCGCTGATCGTGCTCGCGTTCGGCGTTCTGGCTTTGGGCCGCCTGTTCCCCGCTGGCTCGCGTGCGCAGGTGCAGGATCACCTGCTCACGGGAGCCAACAACCTTGCGCGCGAGAAGGTGGAGGACCTCTCGTCGCTGGTGTGGAGCGATACCGCCCTCACGGTCGGCCGTCATCCCGCCGGCACCGGATTCGAGTCGCTCGGCGCGAACGGCGAGTGGCGGCGCTCGTACGTCGTCACCCAGATGGTCGCGCCGCTCGACAACCTCAAGAAGATCGATGTCACCGTCAACTACGGAGGCGCCGGGCTCTCGGGCCAGCGATCGGTCGTCGCCTCGACCTACCTGAGGAAATGAACGTGCGAGTCCCCTCCTCCTTCATCTGCGAGCGACGGCCCGGCGCCGAGGCGCGGGGCTTCACGCTCATCGAGCTCATGATCACGCTGGTCGTGCTGGCGCTCGTCGTCGGCGCGCTCGCCACCGTGCTCATGAACGCCAGCCACAGCAAGGATCGCACGGCCCAGAACCTGGAAGCGACGCAGACCGTCCGCAGCACGCTGGACATGATCTCGAAGGACGTGCGCTGCGCGGGCTACGGCTCGGACATCGACAACGCGCAGCCGGCGATCGCCTACGTCGACTCGACGCAGATCATCATCTGCGAGAACCAGATGCCCTACCCCGACCCCATGGTCGGCCACCTGGGCCCGGTCGCATACGACCCGAACGCATCGCCGAAGCCGCAGCCGCTCGTGGGCACGCAGTGGACGCCGCCGATGAAGTACCACACGGGCGCCGAGCTGGTGCGCTACACGCTCGACCTGAACGACGACGGCGTCGTGGACGCGAACGACCTCGCCACCCCGGCGGGCGCCGACGCGCGCGCCACGCCCAACCCGAACGACTACGTGCTCGTGCGCGAGGTCTACGGCGACTCCACGGGCAATCTCGCCGGCAACAACGGTGGCGCCCAGGAGCGCGTCGCGCTCGTCTACAAGCCGGGCAATGGCGTGCCGCCGCTGTTCACGGTCTACATGAAGGGCCAGACGACGCCCTGGAACTGGTCGAACGGCCCGGTGCCGGCGAACAAGCTCCAGAGCATCGACCGGGTCACCGTGCAGGTGACCGCCTCGAGCGCGCGCCCCGACAACCGCGGCCATTACCCGAGCACGACGCTGCGCACCGAGGTCAACGCGATGCGCAACTCGCCCAATTCGACCGGCGTGCCGCAGTACCTCGTCTACGGCTACATCTTCAACGACGTGAACGGCAACGGCACGTACCAGTCCGGCGTCGACCAGCCGCTCTCGGGCGCGCGCGT
This sequence comes from Candidatus Eiseniibacteriota bacterium, assembly GCA_037917155.1. Taxonomy (GTDB): domain Bacteria; phylum Eisenbacteria; class RBG-16-71-46; order RBG-16-71-46; family RBG-16-71-46; genus CAIXRL01. The sequence continues at coordinate 6,441 of JBAIWU010000349.1, read as the reverse complement.
GCAGCTCGGGACGAGCTGGATCACCTACACGAACTCGTCGGGCTACTACCAGTTCCGCGCCCCCTCCGGCACGTACACGATCCGCCACGTGCCGCCGATGGGCTACGCCTCGGCGATGTCGCCCGACACGTTCACGGTGAACGTCGCGTCGTCGGCGGTGCGGTACGACTTCGCCGACAGCGCGCGTTCGGGCGGCTGGGTGACGATCCACGTCTGGAACGACGCGAACGGCAACGGCGTCGAGGACTCGGGCGAGACCCCGATGTTCGGCGTCGTCGTCGCGCTCGGGACCTTCACGGGCGCCACGGACGCGAACGGCAACGTGCGGCTGTTCTCGCCCCCGGGCAACTGGTCCGCGCTGGCCACGATGCCGGACTCGATGAGCGCCACGACCCCGAACCCGGTGACCGGCACGATCACGAACGGCGGCACCGCGTCGGCCAAGATCGGCCTCGAGCAGGTCCAGAAGGGCGACGTGGTGGGCACCGTGTACAAGGACCTCAACCGGAACGGCAACTTCGACTCCGGCGAGACGGGCATCCCGAACGTGTGGGTCGGCGTGACGCGCGACAACGGCGTCACCGTGCTGGGCTTCGGCACCACCGACGCGAGCGGCAAGTACGACGTGAAGGTCCCCGCGAACGACCCGCCGCGCACGAGCGCCTACACGGTCTACGTCGTGCCGCCGACCGGGTACTTCCCCACCGGCCCGACGGCGACGGGGGGCGTGTTCGTGCAGGCGAACAACAACACGAGTCCGTACAACTTCGGCATGGCGAACTACCAGGTCATCACGCTGAACGCGCAGCGCGTGCTCAGCCTCGCGGCGACCGACCTGATGGAGAAGGACTGGACCGGCAACCAGACCGCGCACGCGCACGGCGACCAGGACCTCATCCTCGGCGCCGACGCCGGCGGCACGGACCAGGTCTCGGTCTGGTTCAACTACGCGGCGAGCGGCGTGAACCCCTTCTCGGGCACGCCCGATCGCTCGTGGAGCGCGCCGCAGGCCGTGCTCGCGATCGCGACGGACACGCTCGACGCCAACGTGGCGCCGTTCGCGCGGCCCGACCTCGTGACCGGCACGCGCTACACGCCCACGGGCAACTTCTTCGTCTGGTACACGCAGAACTCGAGCGGCAACGAGGGCTACTTCCCCAGCAGCCCCAGCCGGAGCTACACGACCGCCGACGCGGGCGACGTGCAGGCGGTCGCGACCCTGGACGTGCTCGGCGGCGACAAGCCCGACATCATCGTGGGCACGAAGTCGCCCACGGCCAACCAGGGCTCGGTCGAGCTCTGGACGAACGACAACAGCGCCTCCCCCACGTTCTCCCGCGCCGAGACGTACTCGAGCTTCGGCGTGAGCACGCTGATGGGCGAGGTGACCGCGATCAAGCTGGTCGACCTCAACAACGACGGCCTCAAGGACATGGTCGTCGCGACCAAGACCGGCTCGTACAGCGGCCAGGTGCTCTACTACCAGAACATGGGCAAGCTGGCAGTCGGGAACCACTTCGTGCTGCGGCAGACCGTGACCATGAGCGGCATGGCTGCCACGGCGCTGGCGTCGACCGACGTGGACGGCGATGGCTACCGGGACATCATCGTCGGCACGCAGAACGGCACCTCGACCGGCTCGCTCATCTACCTCAAGAACAACGGCGTCTGGGGCTTCGGCACGATCAAGGTCGTGAACGCGCCCGGCATCGTGCTGTCGATGGCCGCCGCCGACATGGGCGGCGCGGTCTCGGTCAAGGACCTCATCGTCGGCTGGCGCGGCAGCACGTCGGACTACTCCGGCGGCGTGACGGTCTACTACCTCGACTCGGGTGTCATGCCGGACACGGGCGTGGATCCGTCGGGCGGAGCCGTGACGAACATGGTGCCGGCCATCGCGACCGCGAACTTCAACTGGTGGGCGTATCCCTCCGGCGCCCCGACGCCGGCGCTCACCGACCTCGCGATCGGCGTGAAGCAGAACTCGAGCGCCGGACAGCTCTGGGTCTTCATCCGCTGATGGAGGCGAGACCGATGCGCGGAACGCACACGAACCGCGGCGAGCGCGGCATGGCCCTGGTGGTGGCCCTGCTCGTGCTCCTCGTGCTCAGCATGCTGGCGCTGGTCATGATGGCCAGCGTCTCGGTCAACCGCCACGTCGCCGGCATCGACATGCAGCGGCGCAAGGCGCTCGACAATGCAGAAGCGGGCATCGGCGAGGCGCTCATGCGCATCCGCAACAAGGATGTCGGCATGGTCGTGACCAACCCGCGCGCGACCGCCCAGATCTACCTGGCGCTGGCCGGCAGCATCCCCGTGGTGGGCACGGACACGACCGCCATGGGGACCGCCCAGCCGACGGGCAACTGGCTCGCGTACAGCACGGCCACGAAGACCCCCAACGTGCTGACGATCACGTACAAGACCGACCCCGGCCGCACCGGGATCTATCGCTACGACCCGACGCAGACGCCGCAGATCCACTTCGGCGGCACCGGGCTGCCCATCTACGAGATCACCTCGACCGGGACCGCGGGCGGCACCAAGCGCACGGTCGTGACCGACGTCGCGAGCAAGCCGGTCATCGTGAACGCGAAGGGCGCGTTCGCCGCGGGCATGGACGTGAACTTCACCGGCACCGCTGCCGTGTGTGGCTACGACCACTCCGCGGACACGCCGCCCGACAGCATCGGCGAGAAGGGCCGCGGCAGCGCGCCCGACTGCCAGCCGTGGGAGGTGGGCCCCGGCCTCGCGGGCGCGTGGTCCGCGGGCGGAATCTCGATCAGCGGCGCGGCGCTGACGAAGACGGAGATGAACGGCTCGCCCGACACGCTGTCCAACCAGACCGGCTTCTACAACGGCCCGTGGGACATGCTCAACATGTCGCAGTCCGACTTCGCGTCCTTCATCGGCGCGCCGCAGCCGGCGCCGACCAATATCAAGGGCCTCGTGTACGTGGACAACGACCTCGTCATGGGCAACCAGTCGGCGAGCGCCGCGTTCCACAACGCCACGGGCGAGGGCATGCTGTACGTGGACGGCGACCTGACGCTCAACGCCGGGTTCGTCTACGTCGGCCTCATCTACGTCGAGGGCAACCTGCAGCTGAACGGCACCGCGTGGATCCTCGGCGGCCTCGTCGTGCACGGCAAGACGAACGTGACGATGAACGGTAACGCGACCGTGCTCTACAGCTCCGACGCGATCACCCAGAAGCTCTCGCAGTACGGCGGGCAGTTCACGACGCTCTCCTGGCGCGAGAAGTAGCCGATCGTCGAATCACCGCGCGCCGCGGCGCCGGACCCCGCGAGGGTCCCGCCGCGGCGCTCGCGTTGGTGCGGGAGCCGGCGCAGGCTTTCCCGTCAAGTGGACAGTTCCAGGCTGCCCCCCCGGGGGTGTTGACGTTGACCCCCTCCTCGAGACCGCTCACGGCTGGACACGGCGACCTGCTTCGGGTCGCGGAGGCCTGATGCTGCCGCACGAACTCGGCCGGGGTTCGATGCCCTCGGCCGGGGAGATCCGGGTGCCCGTCGACAGCAGCGGACCCGCGGGGATCAGCTTCCCGACGACGCTTCCGGCCAGAGCCAGACTTCCCACGCGTTGGATCCACGCAGTACGAACCCGCACCACGCCCCGCGCGGGTCGCGTAGGGCACCGGTATGGGGTGCCGGCGCTGGCAGGTTCCACACCCAGCGGCGAAGTAGCACCACTGACCGCGATGCGCGCGGCAGAATCACGGACTGGATGCCAAATCCGTGAGGGACCCATTCCACCCTCGAGGGTACAGGCAGAAATCCTACGCTGTAGAATCGTGGCACCCTTATCGACACTCCCGTGACCACCGCAAATGGTGTGCGCGGATTGCCAAGGCCGGTGTCCCAGATCGAGCGTGGCGAATATAGGTCGGCCGCCGTGAGCGTCCTGCGCACCTGTCTGCCAGGCAGCTGGACCAGCGCGCCGATCGGCGGCCCCGTGCCCCATGGATTCGTTTCCCCAGGCGCGAAGCCGATGAAGACCGCCTCAGAGTCAGATGCTGCCCACCCAATGGTGGGCGGCACCCCGGGCGCGCCGGACAGCGTGGGCACCTTCACGAGGAAGCTGGTCGGGATTGCCCGGCCGCGTGAAGCGCACTGCGGTCCAAGCAACCCGACTGCGATGGCCAGCAGTACCGTCCCACCCAGGAGCAGGACGTGCCGCCCGGCGTGAGTCAGGTGGCGACTCAATCGGCAATGCCCTCCGGATGTTGTTGGGCACCATGGTGGCGATCGACCCGGTGATCCACTACTCGACGCTGGAACAACCGTGAGTTGTTGGTGCGGGAGCCGGGACTCGAACCCGGAAGGGTTTCCCCACCGGAACCTAAATCCGGCGCGTCTGCCAGTTCCGCCACTCCCGCACGCGGCGCGCGCCGGCCGCGCCGGCTATGCGCCGTACTTGTCCAGCCGCGCCGCGTTCGCCATGAGCACGGGCATCAGGTCCATGCTGCGCAGCCCGGCGAAGCTGCCGCCGCGGCACGTCTTCTCGTGGAAGCGCGCGAAGCCGTCCGCGAAGCACCACTTGCCGTGGATGAGCACCGGCACGGGGTGCCACGCGTGGCCCTTCACGAGGCACGGCGTCGAGTGGTCGCCCGTCACGCAGAGCACGTCCGGCCCGAGCGCGAGGAGCTGCGGAAGCGCCGCGTCCGCGGCCTCGATCACGGACTGCTTGGCGGCGAAGTCGCCGTCCTCCCCCGCCATGTCGGTGCCCTTCACGTGCACGAAGAAGAAGTCGTAGTCGTTCCACTTCTGCGCGACGAGCCCGACCGCCTCGGCCGCGCCCTCGCCCGCCGGCACGAACAGGTCCATGCCGGCGAGCTGGGCGACGCCGCGGTACATGGGGTACGCCGCGATCGCGGCGGCGCGGAGCTGGTAGCGCTCGCGGTAGCCGGGGAAGCTCGGGCGCTCGGAGAAGCCGCGCGCGAGCGCCGCGTTCGCGGGCGTCTCGCCCTTGAGCACCTCGGCGGCGCGCTTCTCGAATGCGTTCACGATCCGCGCGGTCTTCTCGTTCGCCGCGCCGGCCACGAGTGCGTGCGCGGCGGGAATCGGCTTGCCCTCCTTGTGCGGGTCGGCGTCGCTGACGTCGCCGCCCAGCCCGGGGCCGCGCAGCACCGCGACGAATCGGTGCCCCTTGCCCGGCTTCATGACCACGTCGACGTCCTCGAAGCGCTTCGCGTCCTTCGCCAGCTTCGCCACCAGCTCGGCGCACTTCTCGCTGGGGATGCGGCCCGCGCGACGGTCCGTGACGATGCCGCTCGCGTCCACGGTGCAGAAGTTGGCGCGCGCGGCGACGTCGCCGGGCTGCAGCTCCATGCCGGCGCCGAGCGCCTCGAGCACGCCGCGGCCGACCACGGTCTCGACCGGGTCGTAGCCGAACAGGCCGAGGTGGCCGGGCCCGCTGCCGGGCGTGACGCCGGGCTCCACGGGCAGCACGCGGCCCAGCGCCGCCGAGGGCGCGAGCGCGTCGAGGTTGGGCGTGCGCGCCGCCTCGAGCGGCGTGCGATGGCCGTGCTCCGGGTGCGGCAGGTCGCCGAGCCCGTCGAGCACGAGCAGCACGATCTTCGTCGTGTTCGGGATGACGAGCGATTCCACCACCGAGCGCTTCATGCGAGGTTCTCCCCTGTCCAGCGTCTATGCGAATCCAGGACCCGCCGGAGCGGGCGTGATCTCCATCGGCGCGCGGGCGCCGCGTCCCGCGGGCCCGGCTCAGTGGCCGGGCACGACTCCGTACGCCGTCCACCACGGGTGCAGCTCGGGCACGAACCGGCCCGCCTTCACCGCCGGGTCGCGCGCCACGAGCCTGCGCGCCGCCGCCGTGTCGGCGGCGTACACGTAGACGCCGCGTAACGCGCCGGTGCCCTCGATCGGCCCGGCGAGCGCGAGGTGCCGGGCCGCGCGCTGGCGGTCCAGCTCGCGCCGCTGGCGCTCGAGCAGCCCCGGCAGGCCGGGCGTGACGTTCGCCGTCCACTTGGGGCCGCGGCGGAGCAGCACGAGCGTGTAGGGCACCATCGAGTCGCGCGCGCCCGGCGCGGCCTCGCGGTGGCGCCGGTAGGCCGCGCCGATGCCGGCATCGGTGATCCAGACGTGCGGCTCGGGCACGAGCCGGCCGGCGTGCACGATCGGGTCCGGCTCGAGCAGCCGCGGCAGCGACTCGAGCGAGTCGGGCTCGAACACGAAGATGCCGCGCAACGGGCCGTCGTCGCCGCACGGGCCCGCGGCGGCGAGCGCGCCGAGCTCGAACATGCGGCGGATGTTCGCGAGATGGCCGGCCTGCAGGCTGTCCGCGACCGCGCGGGGCAGCGCGGGGCGGTCGCCGGCCTCGAGCAGCACGAGGCCGTAGCGCACCGGCGGCGCGGGCGGCGCGGCCTTCGCCCGCACGCCGGGCGCGGCGAGCACGGCGAGCGCC
>JBAIWU010000348.1:0-2157 GCA_037917155.1 Candidatus Eiseniibacteriota bacterium | reverse complement strand
GGCCTCGCGACGCTGTGCCTGGGCGGCGGCAACGCGGTCGCCCTGTCCGTGGAGCGTGTGTGATGAGCGCCGGACTGGAGGCGAGCCCGAGCGGCCTGGCGGCCGCGGTGAAGAAGGTGGCGGTCGTGGGCGGCGGAACCATGGGCAACGGCATCGCGCAGGTGTTCGCGACCGCCGGCGTCGACGTCGAGCTGGTGGACGCCAAGCCGGAGTTCGTGCAGCGCGCGCTGGGCACGATCGGCAGGAACCTCGACCGGGTGGCGAAGAAGCAGGAGTGGCCGGCCGAGAAGGCCCCGGGCATCCTCGCGCGCATCCACGGCGGCACCTCGCTCGACGCGGCGAAGGGCTGCGAGCTGGTGGTCGAGGCCGTGACCGAGGACTTCGCGCTCAAGAAGCAGATCTTCCAGACGCTGGACGCGGCGGCGCCGCCGACGGCAATCCTGGCCAGCAACACGTCCAGCATCTCGATCACCGAGATCGCCGCGGTCACGAAGCGGCCGGCGCAGGTGATCGGCATGCACTTCATGAACCCGGTGCCGGTCATGCAGCTCGTGGAGATCATCCGCGGCCTGGCGACCAGCGACGCGACGTACGCGTTCACCGAGCAGCTCGCGAAGCGATTGGGCAAGACGCCGGTCGAGGTGAACGACTACCCGGGCTTCGTCGCCAACCGGATCCTCATGCCCATGATCAACGAGGCCTGCTACACGCTCATGGAGGGCGTGGCCACGAAGGAGGCCATCGACACGGTCATGAAGCTGGGCATGAACCATCCCATGGGGCCGCTCGCGCTGGCAGACCTGATCGGCCTCGACACGTGCCTGTCGATCATGGAGGTGCTGCACGAGGGCCTGGGCGACTCGAAGTACCGCCCGTGCCCGCTGTTGCGCAAGATGGTCGCGGCGGGCTGGCTGGGCCGCAAGAGCGGCCGCGGCTTCTACGACTACGCACAGGGCTGACGGAGTGACCATGGCCGACACCACCACCGCAGTCGCCGGCGCCTCGTTCGAGCTGTCCGAGGAGGCGCAGTCGGTCCGGGAGATGGTGCGGGATTTCGCCGAGAGCGAGATCCGGCCCATCGCCGCGCAGATCGACGAGACCCACGAGTTCCCGGCCGGGAACGTGAAGAAGATGGCCGAGCTCGGACTGCTCGGCATGTTCGTGCCCGAGGAGCACGGCGGCGCGGGCATGACCTACCTCTCGTACGTGGTCGCGATCGAGGAGCTCTCGCGCGTCTGCGCCAGCCACGGCGTGATCGCCTCCGTGAACAACTCGCTCGTCTGCTACCCGCTCATGGCGTACGCCAACGCCGAGCAGAAGAAGCGCTGGCTGGAGCCGCTCGCCAAGGGCGAGCTGCTCGGCGCGTACTGCCTGACCGAGCCCAACGCGGGCAGCAACGCCGCAAACCAGCAGACCACCGCCGTGCTCGACGGCGACCACTGGGTGCTGAACGGCTCCAAGATCTTCATCACCAACGCCGGCCCGGCCGACGTGCTCATCACGTACGCGGCCACGGACCGCTCGCTGGGCCCCAAGGGCATCTCGGCGTTCATCGTGGACGCGAACACGCCCGGCGTGCGCAAGGGCAAGAAGGAGCACAAGCTCGGCATCCACGCCTCGGACACGCGCGAGATCTACTACGAGAACGCGCGGGTGCCCAAGGACTGCCTCTTCGGCGAGCTGAACAAGGGCTACACGGTGGCGCTGGCCACGCTGGGCGGCGGCCGCATCGGAATCGCCGCGCAGGCGCTGGGCATCGCGCAGGCCTGTGTCGAGGCGGCGATCGCGTACGCGAACACGCGCGAGCAGTTCGACCGCAAGATCGGCGAGTTCGACGCGATCCGGCACATGGTCGCGGACAGCGTGGTCGAGCTGGAGACGGCGCGGCTGCTCGTCTACCAGTGCGCGTGGCTGCGCGACCAGGGCCGGCCGCACGTCAAGGAGGCCTCGCTCGCCAAGTGGCACGCGTCCGAGGCGGCCAGCCGGTGCGCGAACTGGGCCGTGCAGATCCACGGCGGCTACGGCTACATGAGCGAGTACCACGTGGAGCGCTACCTGCGCGACGCGAAGATCTGCGAGATCTACGAGGGTACGAGCGAGGTGCAGAAGATGGTGGTGGCCGCGCAGGTGCTCAAGGAACACCCGATCCCGGCCTGA
>JBAIWU010000347.1:0-3114 GCA_037917155.1 Candidatus Eiseniibacteriota bacterium | reverse complement strand
CGCTGTCGGTGTTCAGCCGCTTCTCGGCGTGGTTCCGCGATCCCGCGAGCGGCTCGCTGCGGCGTCCCGCGACGCGCTACCTCGCCGCCACGCTGGGCTACGGGGTCGCGTGCGCGCTCGCGCTCGGGCTCGCCGCGCCGCCGCTGCTCGTGCGGTTCTTCCCGCGCTACGCGCCGGCCGTCCCGGTGCTGCGGCTGCTGGCCGCGGCGCTGGTGTTCCGATCCGTGAACGCCACGCTCTCCGGCATCGTGCAGGGCGCCGGCCGGTTCCGGCTGCTCACCGCGGTCGCGACCTGGAACCTGGCGCTGGTGGGGCTGCTGCTCCGGCTGCTGGTGGACCGCTACGGGGCGCCGGGGGCGGCGGGCGCGTTGCTCGCGAGCGAGGCGCTGAATACCCTGATCCAGCTCACGGTGGTGGTGTGGCTGATCCGCAGGCACGAGAGAGGACCCGTCCATGGCGCCTGAGAACCCGGACTTCCAGGACTACCTCACCCGCCACTACGCGCACCTCGGCGACCAGGCGCGGCATCGCGCGGGCAAGAAGCGCCAGCTGCTGCACACCTACCGGCGCTGGCTGCCCGAGTCGCGCGACGCCGAGATGCTCGAGATCGGTCCGGGCTACGGCCAGTTGCTCGAGGCGCTGCGGATGGACCTCGGCTACACGCGCGCGAGGGCGGTGGACGTGTCGCGCGAGGTGGTGGCGTTCTGCGAGCGCGCGATGCCGGGCAGCACGGAGTACGCCGAGGACACGGTGGCGTTCCTGCGCGCGAACCCGGGGCGCTGGCAGCGCGTGTTCGCGCTCCACGTGCTCGAGCACGTGCCGCGCACCGACGTGACCGCGCTGGTGCGCGCGATGCGCGACGCGCTGGCGCCCGGCGGCCGCGTGATCGTCGAGCTGCCGAACATGGCCAACCTGTTCACCGGCGGCTATCTGCGCTACGCCGACCTCACCCACGAGTGGGGCTATACCGAGCAGAGCCTGCGGCAGCTGCTCGAGTCGGCGGGTCTCGCCGAGGTGGAGTGCTTCGAGGAGCGCATCCCGGCGTCGGGACCGAAGGGCGTGGCGGCGAACCTGTTCCGCGCGCTCGCGCGGATGAAGCAGCAGGTGATCTACAAGGGCTACGAGCTGCCGGTGCCGACCGTGCTGACGCCGGCGCTGTGCGCCACCGCGGTGCGGCCGCGCGAGGGCGCGTGAGCGTGGGCACGGACGGCCGCCGCCGCGTGCTGTTCCTGATCAACGTCCCCGACTGGGCGATCCACAACGTCGGGCGCGACTGGGCGGCGCTGCTCGCCGACACGCACGAGTTCACGTTCGTGCGCTACGGCCGTCACGAGCACGAGGACCCGGCGCGCTGGGACCACGTGGTGTGGGGCTACAGCACGCTCGGCTACTCCGGCCGCATGCTGGTCGAGAGCCTCACGCGCCGGCCGGCGGCGTGGTGGCGGTGGCGGACGCGGACGGCCCCGAACCTCGCCGCGGTGGTGCAGGACCCGAGCGAGGTGTTCCCCGAGGTGGCGGACTGGCGGCACGCGCCGGCACGCACCGCGCACCTGGCGCGCTTCGCGCGGCTCGCCGTGACCTCGAACGAGATGCGCGCGGCGCTCGGCGCGCTCGGCTACGCGCCGCACCAGGTGAGCACGCGCTCGCTGCTGCCGGCGCGCGACCCCGCCACGCTCGTGAGCGAGCCGGTGCGGGCGTTCACCCGCGCGCAGGTGTACGCGCGCAAGAACCTCGCGCTGTTCGACGCCGTGCGCGCGCGTGTCGCCGGCGTGGTCGAGCGCTGCGACGGCATCCTCGGCGGTGGCGTGCAGCCGCTGGCCGACTACGCGGCGGCGATCGACCGCTACAACGTGTACGTGTGCACCTCGTGGCAGGAGGGTGGACCGCTGCCGCTGATGGACGCCCAGCGGCGCGGCTGCGTGGTGCTCACCACCCGCGTCGGCCAGACCGACGAGCGGGTCGAGGACGGCGTGAACGGCTGGTTCTGCGACGACGCCGACGCGTTCGAGCGCCGGCTGCGCGAGCTGGCGGCCGATCCCGCCCTGCTGCTGCGCATGCGCCGCGCGGCGCTCGCGCGTGCCGCGGTGGACGACTCGGCGCGGGTGCGCGCGCAGCTGATGGGGTTCCTGCCGTGAGCCGGGGCGGGACGCACGACGGACGGGGCGCGCGATGAGGGTCGCGTTGGACGCCCGCAAGCTGCTCGACGGCGGCATCGGCACCTACATCCGCGGCCTGCTCGGCGAGTTCGCCGACGAGCCGGGGGGCGAGCCGGTGGTGGCACTGCTCGACCCGGCCCAGGTGGGCGAGTGGCCGCCCCGCGGCGCGGTGAGCGTCGCCACGGTGCGTGCCGGCAAGTACGGGCTGATGGAGCACGTGCGGGTCGCCGCCGCCGCGCGCGCGGTGCGCGCCGACCTGCTGCACGAGCCGCACTACACGCTGCCGTTGCTGTGGCGCGGGCCGAGCGTGGTGACGGTGCACGACCTCACGCACCTGCGCTTCCCCGGGTTCTATCCGGCCGGCGCGTCGCTCTACGCGCGCGCGATGGCCGGCGACGCCTCGCGCCGGGCCGGCATCGTGGTGACGCCGTCCGAGGCCGCCCGCCGCGACGTGATCGAGATGCTCGGGATCGCGGCCGACAAGGTGCGCGCGATCCCGCTCGGCGTCTCGCCGCGGTTCGCGCCGCTCGCGGCCGAAGCGCTCACCGCGTTCCGCGCGCGGCACCGGCTGCCCGAGGGCTACGTGCTGTACGTGGGGGCGCGCACGCGCCACAAGAACCTCGAGCTGCTGCTCGACGCGTGGGGCGAGATGAGCGAGCGCGAGCGCCCGCCGCTGGTGCTGGCGGGTGCCGCGTGGCCGGCCGATCATCCGCTCGCGCGTCGCGCGGCCGAGCGCGGGGTCGCCGGCTCGGTCGGGTTCGCACCGGGGATCACCGACGACGGCGAGCTCGCGGCGCTCTACGGCGCGGCCGCGCTCTACGTGCAGCCCTCGCTGGCCGAGGGCTTCGGGCTGCCGCCGCTCGAGGCGATGGCCTGCGGCACCCCGGTCCTCTCGTCCGACGCGGGCGCCCTGCCCGAGTCGGTCGGGGACGCGGCCGTGCGGCTGCCGCCGCGCGAT
>JBAIWU010000346.1:0-5909 GCA_037917155.1 Candidatus Eiseniibacteriota bacterium | reverse complement strand
TCGCCCGGCTCTACTTCGGGCACGCGCTGCCAGTCGCCGAGGCCGCGGCCACGCGCGGGCCGGAGTGGCGCTCGCCGCTCGTGTGGGCGCCGGCGCGGGCGCTGCTGGCGCGCGCGGTCTGGGAGAGCGCGAGCGGGCCCGCGCGGCGCACCGCGCTGCTCGCCCTGCTGAGGCGGGACCCGCCCGGGGCGCTCGACAGCCTGTGCGCCTCCGCGTCGGTGGCGCCGGCCCGCGTCGCGGCGCGGTACCGGGCCCTCGCGGATTCGCTCGCCCACGCGGGCGAGCGCTCGCTCGCGATGCACCGGCCGGCGCCGTGGCGCGTGGCGGACGGCTTCCAGCGCGGCGTCGGCGTCGCGCACCGCGTGCGGCTCGAGGAGGGCTACGCCTCGGCGCGCTGCGCGGCCACGCTGCGCGCGCTGCGCGAGTCCGGCGCGGACTGGGTCGCGCTCTCGCCCTTCGGCTACGTGGTCGACGCGGGCGACGTCGACATCGGGCCCAGCGCGGCGGGCGGCCCCGACGAGGAGACGGACGAGGCGGTCTGCGAGGCCGCCGCGCGGGCGCACGCGCTGGGCCTCAAGGTGCGGCTCGTGCCGCGGCTCTGGTCGCGGGACGGGGCGGACCGGCTCGCGTTCGACAACGCCGGATGGCGGCGCTTCCTCGACCGCTACGAGGAGCTCGTGCTGCACTACGCGCTGCTCGCCGAGCGCGAGCGCATCGAGGCGTTCTCGCTCGGCCACGTGCTCGCGAGCGCCACGGCGCGCGACCCGGCCGCGTGGCGCGCGATGGCGGGCGTGGTGCGCGCCGTCTACTCCGGCACCCTGTCCTACGACGCGGGCGCGGACGAGGCGTCGCGCGTGCCGTTCTGGGACGCGCTCGACGAGATCGCGATCTCGTTGGCGGCGCCGCCCGACGACGCCGACGACGCGGGCGCCGCGCCGCGGGCCGGCGTCGGCAAGGTGATCGCGGCGCTGGAGCCGCTCGCGCGCCGCTTCGGCCGGCCGGTGCTGCTCGCGGACGCCGGCGGGGCACCGGACGTCCCGGGCACGGCCGCAGGCCCCGCGCCCGACGCCGTGCGGGCGGGCGTCGAGGGCCGCGACTGGCTCGCGGGCGTCTTCTGGGGACCGTGGCCGAGCGCGGCCCCGCCGGCCGAACGGCCGGATCCGCGGCGCCCGGCGCGGGGTAACCCGGCCGAGGGCGACCTGAGGGCCTCGTTCCGGGGCTGGCAGGGCAGGCCCGTGCGCGTCCCGTCCGCGTCGCCGTGATCCCTGTCGCGGCCGGCCCCGCGGGGCGCTAGGATGCGTCCGCAGCCGGTGATGGCCCCTTGCCGGCTGACCGGGCCCTGTGGGGAGGGTTCAGCATGTCGGGATGCCGGAATGCGCGACGCGGCAGGATCCGCTCGTGGACGACCGCACTGGCGGCGGTGAGCGCGCTGGCGCTCGGGGCGGCGACGGCCCGGGCGGGATACACGCTGATCGACCTCGGCGGCGTGCCCGGAGGCAGCGCGGCCACCGCCATCAGCTCCGACGGCACCGTGGCGGGCTACGAGATGATGGGCCCGGCGCAGCCGCACGCCACGCTCTTCCTCGATGGCCAGGGCATCGACCTCGGCACGCTCGGCGGCGACGCGAGCCTGGCGCTGGGCACCGCGAGCGGCGGGCGCGTGGTGGGCTGGGCGCGGCTGCCCGACGCGACGCGGCACGCGTTCCTCTACCAGGGCGGCGTGATGCGCGACCTCGGCACGCTCGGCGGCCCGAACAGCCAGGCGTTCGCGATCAACGACGCGGGCGTCGTCGTCGGCTCGAGCTGGGTCCCGACCCAGCCCGAGGAGGTGCCCATGACGTGGACCGAGGCGGGCGGCATGACGACGATCGCCGTGCCGCAGGTGCACGGCGGGCAGGCGCTCGGCATCAACGACGCGGGCCAGGTGGTGGGCTACTTCATCGACTCGGTCATGGTGCGGCCCTTCCTATACGAGAACGGCGCCGCACACTCGCTGCCGACGCTGGGCGGCGCGGCCTCGAAGGCCTACGGCATCAGCCGCGGCGGGAACATCGCGGGCTACGCGCTGACGCCGGACCCGGTCTACCCGAAGTTCCACGCGGTGATCTGGCGCAAGGGGATCATCCACGACCTGGGCGCCATGGCCGCCGGGCACGGCTCGGCGCTCGCGGTGAACGACGGCGGCATCGCGGTGGGGTTCTCCTACGACGCCAACTTCAACATGGTCGCGGTGCGCTGGAGCGAGGGCTCGAACGTCGACCTGAACCAGGCGCTGCCGCCGGGCTCGCCGTGGCACCTGTCGCTGGCCTCCGACATCACGGAGGACGGCGTGATCTCGGGGATGGGCACGCGGGACGGCCTCGCGCGCGCGTTCGCGCTGGTGCCCGACGGGTACGACGGCTCGACGTGGGGGCTGGCCACCGGCTTCTCAATGCGCGCGTGGCCGCAGCCCATGCGCGACGCGGGCACGGTCGAGCTGGTGCTCGACCGGGCGATGAGCGGCCCGCTGCGGCTCTACGACGTGACCGGCCGGCGGGTGGCGGACCTCGCGTCCGGGCCGTTCGCCCGGGGCCGCTACACGATCGCCGTGCCCTCGGGCGTGCTCGCGGCGCTTCGCCCGGGCGTCTACTACGCGCGGCTCGACGGCGAGATGGGCGCGCTCAAGCACCGCCTGGTGGTCGTGAAGTGACGCCGGGAGGGCCGCGCGCTCAGGCGGCGCGGCCCTCGACCACCGTGAGGCCGCTCCGCCGCACGCGCCAACGCTTCCACAGGGCGTCCGCGCCCACGGCCGCGTAGAGCACGACGAGCGGCTCGATCGGCATACGCATCCGCAGCGCGCCCCAGTAGACGACCGCGCTCAGCGTGAAGAAGACGATCACGACGAGGGGCAGCGAGAGGAAGAGGCGCTTGGGCCCGCGCAGCACCACGACCACGCCGCCGATCGCCAGGGGCAGCACGACGATCGACCAGAGCGTGAGCGGATCGAGCAGCGCCACGAGCGCGTCGAGCGGCGTGCCGGAGCGGCGCCACTGCTTCGTGAGCACGCCGCCCTCCGTGCGCAGGCGCCAGAAGCGCGCGAGCTTGGCCGCCGCGATCCCGGGCCACTGGGCGCGGCGCTCCCACATGAAGTCGCGCGCCATGCGCCCTGCGAGCGCGTCGGCGTGCGGCTCGTCGAGGCCGCGGAAGCGCGTGGCGTACGGCTCGATCCCGTAGACGCTCATCGCGCCGCCGCGCGAGGCCGGGTCGTCCCAGATGAGCGGGTTGTTCGCGTCGAAGAGCGCGTGGCCGCCGCCCGTCGTGACGGGCACGAACGCGCGCAGCTCGCGCGCGTTGCGCAGCGTCCACGGGCCGACCGCGAGGGCGGTGCCGAGCAGCAGAAGCGCGAGCTGCTTCGCGCGCTCCCGTCCGCCGACCGAGAGCCCGAGCGGCACCCACGCCCACGCGCCCACGAGGAACGGCAGCGCGAGCGCATTGGGACGGGTGAGCGCCGAGAGCCCCCAGAGCAGGCCGGCCCCGAGCGCCCGCCCCGCGCGCGGCGTCTTGACCCAGGCCATGCTCGCGCCCAGCCCCAGCAGCATCGTGAGCGCGAAGAGCGGCTCGGTCAGCAGGTAGCCCGAGAAGAAGACGAGCATCGGGTGCACCGCCGCGAGCCAGCCGGCGATCCGCGCCGTGGAGCTGCCCACGGTGCTGCGCGTGAACTCGACGAGCGCGACGGGCAGGAGCGCGCCGATCGCGCACTGCAGCCACAGCGCCGAGAGGAAGCGGTGCCCGACGACGCGGTAGACGAGGCTCAGGACGAACGGCAGCACCGGCGGGCGGAATGCGGTGGGGTAGAGCAGCCCCGTGCCCCCCGAGGCCTTGAATCCCAGCCCGCGCGCGAGGTTCCAGGCGATCTCGTCGTACGAGGCGGCGTCCGAGCTGGCGAACGCGTCCGGGCCCTGGGACAGCCACGTGTAGAGCGCCCGGAGGGCGAAGGCGACCGCGAAGAGCACCAGGCCTTCCCACGGCAGCCTCCGCACGTCGAACCGGCCGCGGCGCGGGCGTGGAACCTCGGGCTGGCGGGTCAGGCGCATGGGCGGCGAGTCTAGCAGAGCGCGCCCGCTCCGCGCGGCCGGCAGGAGGGGCCCCGCGTTTTCGCACGGCGACGCGCCGCGGGCGCGTGCAGCGTGCACGGCCGGTCCCTGCCGCCGGCAGCCCACGGCGGACCGTCCGCGCGTCCCGCGCGCGATCCACGCGGGTCCGCGCGGGGGCCCCGCCGGGCGGAGCGCTGGCAGGCCCGTTGCTTCTCCGTGGACCGCAGCCGGTCAGCAGGCCGTTCGAAATGGGACCACGCGGGGTGCACCGGGTTGACGGCACGCACCCCGCGTCCGCAGGGCGAGGCAGGAATGAACCCGTACATCCCCAAGCGACGCGTGCCCGTCACGCTATGGACCCGGGATTGTCCCGGGACGAGGGGAGACGTGTTCCTCGACCTCGACCCGACCGGCGCGCAGCACCAGACCATCCTCTCGAAGTTGAACGAAACGATGCGCTTCCTCCCGGTGGCCGTGGGCCCGCAAGGCCTGATCCAGCTCTTCCACAAGTCGAAGCTGGCGCGCGTCACCGCAGGCAACGACGTACTGCCCAGCGATGTGTTCAATCGTGGATTCCTGCCGTGGCGGGAAGAGGAGGCAGAGGTATGGCTGTCCGACGGCACTTCGATCTCGGGACGCGTGTGGGTGCCGATGGAAACACCCACGCAGCGCATCAGCGACTTCCTGAATCGACGCGGGTCGGAGTTCTTCGTTCTGCTCACCAGCCGCGCCGTGCAGCTGGTGAATTCGGAGGCGGTGGTCCGAGTGGATCTCACGGAGAGTGCCGGGGCACCCCTGGACTCGCTCGATTCCCGGATCGCGTCCTCCGACTGGCCTGATCCATCGATGTTCATCCAGGGATTCGAGGGACACGCATGAGAAAGGCAGCCGCGCGCACGAGCGCGCCGAGCCACTGATCCGGATTCCATCGCCCGCTTGAGCGGGCCCATCGCGGACGCGCCTGACGCCCGCGTGAGACCGGCGGCCACGACCCGGACGAGTTCCGGCGGCCGCCGGTCCGTCGTTGGGGGGGGCATGAAGAATGTCCTTGACGGCCTCGCGGGCTCTCCTCACCGCGTCGCGAGACCGCTTCCGTGGCGTCACGCCAGAGTGCGCACGCTGCCCGTGCTGACGCCTCACGCACTCGCTCCCGCCGCGTTGTCGTCGCAAGGCGCGATGTGCGCTCTCCGCACGAATACGAGCGCCGATCTCACGCATGCTATGAATGCAGCGCACGCCCCCTGCGAGTCATCGCCCCCGCGATGGAATGTCACGATGAGCTGCTTCTCGCTGACGCTCCTCGCCGACCACGTACTGTTGCGGGAGCTGGCCACGGCGCTTGCGCACGAGCGCGCGTCTACGGCTTTGGTCCTGGCGCAGCTGGCCGAAGTCGACGCACGCAAGCTCTACCTGCCGGCAGCCCATCCGTCCATGTACGCGTACTGCGTCGGCGCGCTGCACATGTCGGAAGACGCGGCGTACAAGCGCATCACCGCGGCGCGCGCGGCACGGGCGCACCCGGAGATCCTGGAATACATCGAGTCCGGCCGCCTGCACCTGAGCGGCGTGGTCCTGCTCGCGCCGCATCTCAGGAGCGAGAATGCCGCCGAGTTGCTGGACGTGGCGACGCACAAGAGCAAGGCGCAGATCGAAGCATTGCTGGCCGAGCGCTTTCCGCGACCGGACGTGCCGACTCTCGTGCAGCCCGTGACGGTCGCAACTCCCGTTGAGCCCGCGCGGCGAGAATCGGGCGTCATGACGAAGCCGCAACTCGCCCCGGGGCGAGTTGGCATGACGCCGCCCGAACATGTCGATGTGGCTGACATGACGGCGAGC
>JBAIWU010000345.1:0-29686 GCA_037917155.1 Candidatus Eiseniibacteriota bacterium | reverse complement strand
GGAAGAGCCGGCCCAGCAGGAGCGCGACCGGCACGAGCGCGAGCGCCAGCAGGAGCGCCTGCCGCTCGAGCGGCAGGTACGCCCCCGGCACGCCGCCCAGCGCGACGCGCCCGATTCGCGCCCACGCGAGCCCCGCAGGAAGCAGGACGCCCGCCGCCGTGAGCGCCCGGCGCACGTCGCGTTCGTCGCCGGCTCCGCCGGGCGACGCCGCGAACGCGCCCGCGGCCGTGCCCAGCATCCAGAGGCCGAGGGCGAGCACGAGCGCGAGCTCGACGCCGAACGAGGCGACCGAGCACTCGCGCAGCAGCACGACCTGCCCGAGCATCGAGACCGCGCCGAGGGCGAAGAGCCTCGGCGCGGTCGCCACGACGCGTGCGGGCGCCCGCTCGCCCACGTCAGCGCGTCCCCGTCTCGCGGAAGTGGATCGCGCGGAACGTCCAGAGCTCCGCGCCACCGCGCCAGCCGTCCCGCGGCAGCCCCGCCTTGAGGCAGAGGTTCTCGAGCAGCGCCGTGCGGTCCCAGCCCTGCTCCCCGGCGACCTGCGGCAGGAACACCGCCACGCGGCCGGCCTTGCGGATCTCGACGCCGTCGCGCCCGACCACGATCGCCTCGGGGCCGGCGACGCGCTCGAGGGGCGTGAGCGCAGAGATCTCGATCGTGACGCGCTCGAGCTCGCTGGCCTCGAGCGGCGGGAAGCGCGGATCGCGCAGCGCCGCCGCCAGCGCCATCATGCCGACCGCCTGGCCCAGCGGCAGGTCCGGCGCCATGTGCCCGATGCAGCCGCGCAGCTCGCCGCCGATGCGCAGCGTGACGAACGCGCCCTGCGGCCGCTCGGCCGCCTCGCCGAGGTCGCGCGCCAGCGGCGGCACGCCCGTCTCGAACCAGCGCTGGAGCGTCAGGCGCGCGAACGCGAGCAGCCGCGCCTGGTCCTCGGCCGAGAGGCCCGCCTCCGGGGGAGCCGCGGTCAGAGGCGCCGGCGTCCCGTGCGACGCCGACGCCGGCGTTCCAGCCGACGGGGCGCCCGCCGTCGTCGCGGGCGAGTGGCCCGGCGCCGCGGACGGCGCGTAGAAGGCCACCGCGCCGTAGCCCACGACGCGGTCGCGGTCGCCGATCGGCGTGTCGCCGCTGTTCGCGGCGCTGAGCACGGCGCCGCGCGTGGCGCCCATCGCGCGCGCCGCCTCGAGCGCGGCCATCACGGGGGCCTCGCCGCACGCGCACGTCGCGAGCGCGGGCCGGCCGGCCTGCATCTGCGCCTCGATCGTCGCGCGGAACGCGTCCGGGTCGACGCTCGCGATGGCCGCGAGCACGGCCCCGTCCGACGCGCGCGCGTCGTCGTACGCCGGGTAGTGGGAGAGGTCCGAGCTGGCCACGACGAGCGCCCGGCGGCCGTGCAGGATGCGGGCGAGGGCGCGCCCGAGACGCCGGCACCGGCCCGAGTCCTGGCACGCCACGACGAGCGGCAGGATGGGCGTGCCCGGCAGAGCGAGCTGCGCGAACGGCACGTGCACCTCGACCGAGTGCTCGCGCCCGTGCGCGTCCTCGTCGATCACGCAGTCGGGATCCGCGGCGATCAGGGCCTCCGCGGCCGCCGTGTCGACGGGGGCGACGCCGAGCGGCGTGCGGAAGCCGCCGCGCGGCCAGACCGCGACGCGATCGAAGCGCGCGGCCGTGTGGTTCGTCCCCAGGATCACGACGACGTCGTACGGGCGCCCCGCGGCCTGCGCCCACCCGTCGGCCGCGATCTGGCCCGAGAAGGCCCAGCCCGCGTGGGGCAGCACGAGCGCGACCGGTGGCTCCGGGCGGCGCGGCACCGCGCCCGCGAGGAGTTCCCGTCCCGCGCGCTCGAGCCCCGCCGGCTCGCCGGGGTAGAACGTCCCGGCCACGGCCGGCGGCCGCACCCAGGTCGTGTCGGCGGTTCGCGCCGGCGCGCATGCGCCCGCCGCGAGCACCGGCAGGCAGGCCCCGGCCGCGAGTCCACGCGCGGCCCGGCGGGCCGCGTCCGCGATGCGCACCGCGTGCGCGCGATCGAGCATGGTCAGCTCCAGACGCCCGGGATCGGGCGGCCGCAACCGGCGCACCGCCCGTCGCGCAGGTACACCGCCGCGACGAGGAAGCCGTCGCGTTCGATCACCTTGCGCCCGCATCCCGGGCACCACGTGTGGTTGCCCGGATGGCCGGGCACGTTGCCGACGTAGGCGAAGCGCACGCCCTGCGCCATCGCGATCTCGCGGGCGCGCTCGAGCGTCTCGACCGGCGTCGGAGGCAGGTTCGTGAGCAGGTAGTCGGGGTGGAAGCGCGTGAAGTGGACCGGCACGTCCGGGCCCAGCTCGCCCGCGACCCATTTCGCGAGCTCCGTGAGCCGGGCCGGGGAATCGTTCAGCGTCGGCACGACGAGGTTGACGACCTCGAGGTGGACGCGGCGCCGCGCGACCTGGCGCAGGCTCCGCAGGACCGGCGCCAGGTGCGCGCCGCAGACGTCGCGGTAGAAGTCTTCGCCGAAGCCCTTCAGGTCGATCTTGATCGCGTCGAGCACGTCGCACATCTCGGCGAGCGGCCCCTCGTTCATGAACCCGCAGCTGACGAGCACCGAGCGCCGCCCCAGCGGCCGCGCCGCGCGCGCGATGTCGCAGAGGTACTCGGCGAACACCGTCGGCTCGTTGTAGGTGAACGCGATGACGGGCGCGCCGCGGCTCACGGCCGCCCGCGCGATCGCTCCCGGCTCGACGCGCAGCTGCTCGACGTCCTCGGGGCGCGCCTGCGAGATCTCCCAGTTCTGGCAGAAGCGGCAGCGCAGCGGGCAGCCCGCCGTGCCGAGCGAGTACGCCTCGCTGCCCGGGAGGAAGTGATAGAACGGCTTCTTCTCGATCGGGTCGACGTGGATCGCGATGGGGCGACCGTACGAGAGGCTGCGCAGCTCGCCACGCGAGTGAACGCGCACCCGGCAGGCGCCGCGTTCGCCCTCGGCGAGCGTGCAGGCTCGCGCGCACAGCCCGCATCGGATCAGCGTGCGGGGATGCCGCGCCGCGGCGCCGGGCTTGAGCGGGCCGGGCGCGTGGCAGGCGGGGCAGTCGCGCCCCGACGCGCCGGCCGTGGAGGTCCACCAGCGCGCCCGTGGCGACTCGCTCACCAGCGTCGCCAGCGCCCGGTCGGCGGCCTGCGCCTCGGCCACGCCGGCGACGGCGCGCAGCGCGGGGGAGCGGGCGAGCACGGATGTCCCCGCCAGCACCGCCCCGCAGGTGAGGCAGGTGCGCAGGAACTCACGCCGGCTGCCTTCTGGCGCACGCATCCACGGCCTCGCTGGCCGCAAGCGTAGTCCGCCGGGCGCGCGGCGTCCACGTGCGCGACGGCGCGTGGACCGCGCCCGCGGCGCGCGGACCGTCACTCGATGCGGGCGACTCCCGGGGCCTGGGCGGGGAAGCGCGTGAACACGGCCGGGTCGTGGCCGGGCACGATGAGCCGCTCCTCCGAGGCCATGCGCCGCATGCGCGCCTGCGCGGCGAGGTTGGACGCGCTGTCGAGCGTCTGCGCGATGGGCACGCCGCGCTCGAGGTTCTCGTAGAGGTAGACGTTGTCGGACGCGACCACGACGGTGCCCTTCGCCGTGACGACGCTCACGTACTGGGACGCCCACGTGTGCTTGCCGCCCGTGTACGCGACGAGCCCGGGCAGGATCGGCTGCCCGTCGCCCTCGAGGAAGCGGACGCGGCCGGCCTTGCACAGGTCCGCCAGCATGCGCGCGTCCACGGTGTCGATCGCGGCGTGCGCGGGCAGGCCATCCGGGCTCACGTAGTACTCGTACTCGGCGCGCTGGATCCAGATGCGCGCCCTCGGGAAGAGGTCGGCGCCGTCGAGGTGATCCCAGTGGACGTGCGAGATCACGATGTCCGTGACCTCCTCGGGCCGCACGCCGGCCGCGCGCAGCGCGTCGGACGGTCGCACGAATCCGGCGGGCTTCCAGTCGTCGAGGAACTTCTGCCGGTAGAAGCCGGCGTCGACGAGCACACGCCGGCGCCCCGGTCCCTCGAGCAGCCAGAACATCATCGCGATGTCGAGCGTGCGCGTGCTGTCCGCCCCGGCCACGAGATCGCGAACCGGGAAGTGCGGCACCGTCGCGTACCGGATGGCGTACACCCGCCACTCGGGCGCACGTCCCGCGGCCACGGCCGCGAGCAGGACCAGGGCCAGGGACGCGGCGGCGAGCGGCACTCGCCACGCGGGGCAGCGGCCGGACGGGCTGCAGGACGGTTCGTTCGCCAGCATGGGGGCACGATCGCATCCGGGCGGCTCGCTGTCCACGCCCGGATGCGCGAGAATGCGCCCGTCGCCCGGGCTTGGGACGGGCGGCGCGAAGCTCCCGACCGAGCGTCCGTCGCCGGAGCGCTCGTCCCCCGCGGGATGTCGAGGACCCCGTCCTCCTGGCCCGCGGAGGCGTCCATGGTGCGCGCGCGATACGCCGTCTGCCTCGTCCCGTTCGTCGTCGCGGCGTGCGCCGCGGCGTCCGTTTCGCCGGCCCGGTCCGAGCAGGTCGAGCAACCACGGGGCATCCACGTCGCGGTCGAAGGCGGACTCTCCGTGCCGGCGGCCCCCTCGTCGTTCGCGAGCGACTGGAAGGCGGGCGCCCTGTTCGGTTTCGCAGTCGTCGCCCCCTCGAGCGATGCCGGCGCCTGGACGTGGCGCCTTTCGAGCGCGAGCTGGCCGTACCGCTCCGTTCCCGAGGTGGAGTCGCGGATCGGCCTGACGTCGCTCGCGTTCGGCTATCGCCGTCTGCTCGGCACGAGCGCGCTCGAGCCCTTCGTGCGCGCCTCGGCCGGTGCCGCCAGCGTGACGTGGCAGGACGTCGAAACCTTCGCGAACGGCTGGGGCTCCACCGGCACCCGGGGCTGGGGCGGAGTCGTCGAGCTGGGCGCCGGCGTGCGGCCCTACCTCGCGCGCGCAGCCGTGCGGCCGTACGCGGACGTCGGCTGGACAGGCGCTTGGGCGCGCGTCGTCCCCAGGGGCGGCTCGCTGCACGCCGTCTGGGCGCGACTGGGCGTCGAGTTCGAGCCGGCCTCGGCCGACTCGCTCCGCGCTCACGCGCCCGCTGCGCGGCCGGGGGCCCCGCGGGGGGCCCGCCTGCCGGGGGGCTGGTACGCATGCGGCGGGCTCGCGCTGCCCACGGGAGTGAAGGGCGCGCCCGATGCGTGGTCCAGCGGCCTTTCGCTCGCAGCAGGGGCCGAGTTCCCGATGGTCGCGCGCGCGGCGATCGTGGTCGGGTTGGAGCAGGACTGGCTCCCCTTCGACGCGGGGCGCTTCCGCCGCTCGCTCGGGTGGCCCTCGAACTCGACCGTCACCGGCGATGCCGCGAGCGTCGGGCTCGTCACCATGGGCCTGCGCCTGGCGCTTCCCACGGGGCGGGGCTGGGATCTCTATGGCGACGCGTACGGGGGCTGGGGCACGCTCACCGCGAAGCTCGAAGGCCGGATGGTGGCGCCCGGCGAGTACGCGTACGTGCGTTACACCGGCACGGAATCGGGCTGGGCGTCGGGGGCGGGGCTCGGGCTGCGCCGGGCGAGCCCCGAGGGCCGTGTCGTGCCGTTCGTCGACGTCCATTGGACGTCGCTGGGCATCCTCGACGGGGCGTGGCGCTACGCGAGCGTGCGCGCGGGGGTCGCGGTGCGTTGACCGCCGTCCGCGGCCGGGCGCCGGTGCGCCGCCGGGCGCGGGGGCCTGCGCATTTCCACGCGTGAGTCCGGCGCGGGGATGCTCTAGCTTGCGCGGATGCCGCTCACTCCCGGAACCCGCCTCGGCCCCCACGAGATCCTCACCCCGCCCGGCGCGTTCCCGCACCGCGAGGAGAGCTGGCCGGTCCGGATGCTTGTCGCTCGCCGGCTCGCCTGACGGACGCGCCCGGTGATGACTTCGAGCGCGGCGGCACCGGAGACCGGCGGTTCCTCGCCTCCGGATGTCGTGCGCCTGTTCGCCGCACGCTGCACGCGGCTCTTCGCGTACGGCTTCCTCTCCATCGTCTTCGTGCTGTACCTGGCGCGCATCGGGCTCTCCGGCGGCGCGGTCGGGCTGCTGCTCGCGCTCACGCTGCTGGGCGACGCCGGCGTCTCGCTCTGGATCACGACGCGCGCCGACCGCGCCGGCCGCCGGGCGATGCTGCTGCTGGGCGCGGCGCTCATGGTGCTCGGCGGCGTCGCGTTCCTGCTGACGCGGCGGCTCGAGCTGCTGCTGCTCGCGGCGATCGTCGGCGTCATCAGCCCGAGCGGGAACGAGATCGGCCCGTTCCTCTCGATCGAGCAGGCCGCGCTCTCGCAGCTCGTGCCCGACCGCCGGCGCACGCTCGTGTTCGCCTGGTACAACCTCGCGGGATCGGCGGCGACGGCGCTGGGCGCGCTCGCCGGCGGCTGGCTCGCGCACGCCGCCCGGCGCGCGGGCGTGGGGGAGGTGGAGTCCTACCGCATCGTGCTCGGCGCGTACGCGGCGGCCGGGCTCGCGCTGGCCGCCGTGTTCGCGCGGCTCTCGCCCGCGGTCGAGGTGCCGGCCGTCCCGCGCGAAGGCCCCGCGCGCCCGCTCCTCGGGCTGCACCGCTCGCGCGGCGTGGTCGCGCGCCTCGCGGCGCTGTTCGCACTCGACGCGTTCGCGGGCGGCTTCGTGCTGCAGAGCGTGATGGCGTACTGGTTCCACGTGCGCTTCGGCGCCGGTACGGCGGCGCTCGGCACGTTCTTCTTCGGCGCGAACCTGCTCGCGGCGGCCTCGTCGCTGCTGGCGCAGCGCCTCGCGGACCGCGTCGGGCTCGTGAACACGATGGTGTTCACGCACCTGCCCTCGAACGTCCTGCTCGCCCTGGTGCCGCTGATGCCGACACAGGCGTGGGCGATGGGCGTACTGCTCGCGCGCTTCTCGATCTCCCAGATGGACGTGCCGACCCGGCAGTCGTACACGATGTCGGTGGTGGCGCCCGACGAGCGGGCCGCCGCCGCCGGGGTCACCGGCATCGCGCGCTCGCTCGGCGCGGGGGTGGCCCCGGTGGTCGGCGGGGCGTTCTTCCTCTCGGGCTCCGGCGTGCCGTTCATCGTCGCGGGCGGGCTCAAGATCGCGTACGACCTGCTGTTGTACCGCGCATTCCGCAATGCGCCGGCCGCCCGCGAGGCGCCCGCGCCCCGCGTCTGAGGGCCCCCGTCGCAGCCACCCGGGACGGCGGCACTTTGCCCTTGCCGGACAGCGGGGCCGCGCGGATCATTTGAGGTGCGGGCCCGTGCGGCCGGCCGGCTGGAACGACCTCCCGGCCCCGATCCCGGCGGCGCGGTGGCGGCGCGCCGCGAGCCGGCAGCGCTCCTGCAGCACCTGTCCTGATCGATGTCCCGCGTGAGTCCTCCCCATGCGGAGCGGGTCACGCCTCCCACCTCGGCCGAGCAGCGCCACCCCCATACCCCGGAGGCCCCCGTGTCCGACCTGGCGACCCACCCGCTCGATGCCCGCTCCGCGCGTCGTGACCCCCGGCCGCTGGCCGCGCTCGCGGCCGCGCTCGTGCTGGCCTGCGCCGGCGCGACGGTGCATGCCGCGCCGCTCCCCGTGGGCGGGGGCATCGTGCCCGGGCAGCCCATCCGCGCCGTCGGCTCCGCGGTCGTGAACTTCTCGGAGCTGGCCCGCCGCGAGGCGCTGGGCCAGGGCGTGCGCCCGCCGGTGCGGCCGCTGCTGCTGCCCGAGCTCGAGGAGGACGGCGAGCCCGGCGCGAACTCCTTCGGCCCGCCCGCGGCGGCGCCGCTGCTCACGCCGGCCACGCCGCAGGCCGTGATGCTCGCGTCGCCGTCGCCGGACATCAGCTACATGGGGCTCGACGACATCCCGATGGTCGACTCGAGCTACATCGTCATCCCGCCCGACGTGGACGGCGGCGTGGGGCCGACGCGACTGTTCGAGGGGCTCAACAACAACTACCGCGTGATCGACAAGTCGACGGGCGCCACGATCAGCACCGTTGGCACCGCGACCTTCTGGGCGCCCACGGGCGCCGCGCTCAACGTGCTCACGGACCCGCGCATCGTCTACGACCCCTACAACAACGTCTGGATCGCCGAGATGCAGACGTTCCAGAGCAGCGCCGACATCCTGGTCGGCGTCTCCCAGACGAGCGACCCCGCGGGCGCGTGGTACCTGTACCGCTTCAACACCGGCGTCTCGATCGACTTCCCGAACCTCGGCTTCAACAAGAACTGGATCGTGGTGTCGATCAACCGCTACAGCTCGGGCGGCACGTTCCAGCGCGGCATCACGCTCATCGTGAACTACCCGCAGGCGCGCGCCGGCGTCGGCACGGGCACGATCGTCACGCAGGCCGCCAACACGCACTTCTGCAGCGCGCCATGCGCCACGTTCTCGAGCACCTCGGACACAGAGTACGTGGTGACGCACCTGAGCAGCTCGAGCGCGACGTACACGCTCGACGCGATCACCGGCACGCCGTCCGCTCCGGTCTACACGGCGGGCGGCTCGCTGACGCGCACGGGCGGGGGATGGGCGCAGCCGAGCGGCAACCTGCTGCCGCAGTCGGCGCCGGTCTCGGGCTCGAGCGCGTGCGGCTCGACGCCGTGCCCGATCGAGACCCAGGACTCGCAGGTGCGATCGGCGCCCGTCTTCCGCGGCGGCTCGATCTGGTACACGCAGACGATCGGCCTGCCGGCCTCGGGCCTCACCCATACGGCGGTGCAGTGGACGCGCATCACGACGCCCGGCGGGGCGTTCGTGGAGGGCGGCCGCATCGAGGACGCGACCGCGACGTCGAGCAACGGCGGGCTCTGGTACGCGTACCCGCACATCGCGGTGAACGCGACCGGCGACTTCATGTTCGGCTTCTCGCAGTTCTCCTCGGCGCAGCACCCGTCCGCGGGCTACGCGATGCACCTGGCCGCGGACGGCGCGGGGACGCTGCGCGACCCGCTCGTCTACCACGCGGGCGAGGACTACTACCACAAGACGTTCAGCACCACGACGGGCCGCAACCGCTGGGGCGACTTCAGCACGTGCTCGGTGGATCCGGACGACTCGCGCCTGTGGACCGTGGAGGAGTACGCGAAGGCTCGGCACAGCACCGACGACGGCAACACGGGCTCCAACGGGAGCCGCTGGAGCACCTGGTGGGCCTCGGTGGGCGGCACCGCGCCGGTCGTGCCGACCGTGACGATCGACCCGGGCCCGAGCCTGCCCGAGGGCAACTCGGGGACGACGCCATTCGACTTCACCGTGCGGCTCTCGGCGGCGACGACGCAGCCGGTCACGGTTCAGTACCAGACCGTCGACGGCACGGCGACCGTGGCCAACAACGACTACCAGCCGCTCAACACGTCGCTCACGATCCCGGCGGGCGCGACGACGGGCACGATCACGGTGAGCGTGGTCGGCGACACGCTGTGCGAGCCCGACGAGACGTTCGGCGTCTCGCTCACGTCGGCCACGAACGGCACGCTCGGCTCGACCGTCAGCTCGACCGGCACGATCCTCAACGACGACTCCAAGACCATCGCCGCCAGCGCGGGCACGGGCGGCACGATCAGCCCGACCGGCCTCTTGACCGTCGGCTGCTTCGGCTCGCAGTCGTTCTCGATCACCCCGTCCACGGGGTACCAGGTCGCGGACGTTCTGGTCGACGGCGTCTCGGTCGGCGCCGTCACGAGCTACGGGTTCACGAACGTCACCACGAGCCACTCGATCGCCGCCTCGTTCGCGGCGAACGTGTACACGCTCGCGCTCACGAGCCTCGGGACGGGCAGCCTGACGAAGAGCCCGAACCAGGCAAGCTATCCCTACGGCACGATCGTCCAGCTCACGGCCACGCCGGGCACCGGGTTCGCGTTCTCGGGCTGGAGCGGCGACGCGAGCGGCTCGACCGATCCGCTCGACGTCACCATGGACGCGAACAAGGGCGTCACGGCCACGTTCGCGGACACCGCTGCGCCGGCCGTCACCGTGCTCGCGCCGAACGGGGGCGAGGCGCTCGTGCAGAACACCGTGGAGAACCTGCAGTGGAGCGCGTTCGACAACCACGTCGTGGCGCGCCTCACGCTGCGCCTCTCGCGCACGGGCTCGGGCGGCCCGTTCGACACGCTCGCCGACAACGTGCCCAACACCGGCACCTATGCCTGGACGGTCACGGGGCCCTTCACCACCGACGCGTTCTTCCAGGTCGTGGCGCGCGACAGCGCCGGCAACGCGGGCGCCGACACGAGCAATGCGGCGTTCGCGATCAACAGCACCACGGGCGTCGACGATGCCCCCGTGACCACGCTCGAGCTGGCGCCGGTGGCGCCCAACCCGGTGCGCGGTCCCGGCGTCGTCGCGTTCGCGCTTCCCGAGCGCATGCGCGTCCAGCTCGGCGTGCTCGACGTGCAGGGCCGCGAGGTTGCCGTGCTCGCGGACGGCGAGATGGGCCCCGGCCGCTACCGGCAGGCCTGGCACCTCGATGCCGCGTCGCGCGGATCGGGACTCTACTTCCTGCGCCTGCGCGCCGGAGGCAGGACGCTCGTCCAGCGCGTCGTCGTGATCGAGTGACCGCGCGCCCCGCGGGCCGGCCCGTTCCGGCCCGCGGGGCACATCCGGCGGGCGCCGTGCCGCCGTCGCGCCCGGCCGTCGGCGAGATCACCGCGGCCCGGCGGGCGAGGGCCAATTCCATATTGCCCCGCGCGCGCCCCCCGCTCCATCATTGAGTGTCGCACGCGCTTCGGCCCCGGCCCGGCTGCCCCCACCTCCGCGATGTCGGCTGGCTCATCCATCCCGAGCCCCGGAGGTGTCATGTCCGCCGCACCACGATCCCGCGATGTGCACGGCATCCTGCTCGTCGCCGCGCTCGCGGCCTTCGCGCCCCCCGCGCGCGCGGCCTGGCCGCACGATCCCACCGTGAACGTGCCCGTTTGCGTGGGCGTCTCCTTCAAGGGCGGACTCGTCGCGATCTCCGACGGCGCGGGTGGCGAGATCCTCGCGTGGTACCAGTCGAGCACGGGCACGAACCGTGTTTACGCACAGCGCATCCTCGCCGACGGCACCGTGGCGCCGGGCTGGCCCGTGAACGGCCTGCAGATGACGAGCGCCATCATCCGCGACCAGGACACGCCGGCGATCTGCAGCGACGGCGCAGGTGGCGCGATCCTCGCCTGGAACGAGACGTACGCCGCCGGAGACATCGACATCTACGCCCAGCACGTGACGGCCGCCGGTGTGCCCGCGTGGGGCACGTCGGGGGTGGGCGTTTGCACGCTGTCGGACTACCAGCAGCAGCCGACGGTCGCATCGGATGGGGCCGGGGGCGCGTTCATCGCCTGGTCCGACCACCGCAGCGGCACCAGCTTCGACCTCTACGCGCAGCACCTCAACGGCGCGGGTGGGGTCGTCTCGGGCTGGACCGCGCAGGGCACGGCCGTGTGCACCGTGGCCGGCGACCAGACCCTGCCTCGGGCCGCGAGCGACGGGGCGGGCGGCTTTCTGGTGGCATGGCGCGACACGCGTGGCACGAACACGAACGCCATCTACTCGTCGCGCCTGACCGCATCGGGCGGGCTGGCAACCGGCTGGTCGGCCACCGGCTTCTTGGTCACGGGCGGCAACTATGCCTACGACTCCGGGCCTCTCGTCGTCCCCACGTCGAGCAACGGCATCCTGTGCTCGTACATCGACGAGCGCGTCAGCGCCAGCGACCCCAACGTCTACGTGAGCGACATCACCGGCGCGGGCCTGGACATCGGCTTCGTCGGCGGCGGCGGCATCTGCACGCAGACCAGCGCTCAGTACGACCTCGCCGTCGCCCCCGACGGCTCGGGCGGCGAGTTCCTCGCCTGGCAGGACTACCGCAGCGGTTACTTCGAGATCTATGCCCAGCACGTGACCGGATCCGGATCCATCGCTCCCGGCTGGCCCTCGGCGTCGACGGCGCTCCCGGTCTGCACCGGGAATCCCGGCGGAGCGTACCTACCGGCCGTCGTCGCGGACGGATCGGGCGGGGCGTTGATCACATGGCAGGACAATCGGACGCAGATCCGGTCCGACATCTACGCGCTGCGCGTCACCGCCTCGGGCAGCGTGGCGCCCGGTTGGAGCTACAACGGCAGCCCCGTCTGCACGGCGGACGTGAGCCAGTACTTGCCGACGATCGTCTCCGACGGCGCCGAGGGGGCGCTGATCGCGTGGCTCGACGGGCGCAACGCCACGCTCAGCTACAACGATATCTACACGCAGCGGATCGATCGCTACGGTCAGCTCGGCGATCCCTCGCCGGCACTCACCGCCGTCTCGGACGTGCCGAACGACCAGGGCGGCGTGGTGAAGGTGTCGTGGAACGCGAGCTACCTCGACGCCGATCCCGCGTACGGCATCACCGACTACCGTCTCTGGCGCTCGTCGCCGCCGGTGGCCGCGGGCCCGCTGTCGCTCCTTCCCGCGACGCGCGATCCGGACGAGGCCGCGGCCACGGGCCGGCGGCTTGTGCTGCCGGCCGCGACCGGCTCGCTGACCTGGGAGTACGTCCTCACGCAGCCGGCGGCCGGGCTGCCGGCCTACAACGTCACCGCGCCGACGACGTCCGACTCGCTCCCCGGGAACTACCCGCGCACTTATTTCATGGTCGAGGCGCGCAGCCAGGCGTACCTCGGCGCGCCGCACTGGTTCTCCGCGCCCGACAGCGGCTACTCGGTGGACAACCTGCCGCCCGCGATACCGGCGCCCTTCACGGGTCAGTACGCCTCGGGCACGGCGAAGCTCTCGTGGGGGCGGAACACCGAGCCGGACTTCGCGCTCTACCGGCTCTACCGCGGCACGAGCGCCACGTTCGTGCCGGGACCGTCCAACCTCGTGATCGCCAAGCCCGATACGGGATACACGGACGCGGCCGGCGCGCCCTACTACTACAAGCTGGCCGCCGAGGACCTCCACGGCAACCTGAGCGGATTCGCCACGCTGCTGCCCAGCGGCGCGACCAACGTGGGTGCCGAGCCGGTCGCATTCGCCTTGGGCGGCGTGAGCCCGAACCCCGCCGGCGGGAGGGAGCTCGACGTGAGCTTCTCGCTGCCCGACGGCTCGCCCGCCCGGCTCGAGCTGCTCGACGTCGCGGGACGGCGCATCGCCGCCCTCGACGCGGGCGCCCTTGGGGCGGGGCGGCACGTCGTCAACCTCGCCCAGGGCGGACGCGTGGCGCCCGGGCTGTACCTCGTGCGACTCACGCAGGCAGGCCAGGCGCGCACGGCGCGGGCCGTCGTCGTGAACTGACGCGGCGGCGACGCGCCCCGCCCGCGCGAGCCATCGCGGGCGGGGCGCCGTCGTCCGGGGTCGGCGGCCGTCGCGCGATCCGCATCGGCGAGCGGCAGGCTCGCGCGTCCTCGCGGCGGGATCGTAGCATGGGCCGAGCCCGGGCCAGTGTGCGCGGGCGGGAGGGAGCGGAGGCCGCATGGATATCCTGGATGCGATCGGCGACACGTCGCTGGTTCGGCTGCGCCGCGTCGTGCCCCCGGACTGCGCCGACATCCACGTGAAGCTCGAATGGGAGAATCCCACCGGGAGCGTCAAGGACCGCATGGCGCTGGCGGTGATCGGGCGCGCGGAGTCCGACGGCCGCCTCGCTCCCGGCGGGACGGTCGTCGAGTACACCGGCGGCAGCACGGGCGCGTCGCTCGCGCTGGTCTGCGCCGCGAAGGGCTACCGGATCCGCATCGTCAGCTCGGATGCGTTCAGCCGCGAGAAGCTCGACCAGATGGCCGCGCTCGGCGCCGAGCTCACGCTCGTGCCCAGCGAGGGCGGCCTCACCACGAAGCAGCTGATCCTCGACATGATCGAGGCCGCCCGCGCGTTGAGCCGCGAGCCGGGCACATACTGGACGGACCAGCTCCACAACCCGGACAGCATCGCGGGCTACCACCCGCTCGGCGAGGAGATCTGGAGCCAGGCGCACGGCCACGTGGATGCGTTCGTCCACTGCGTGGGCACCGCGGCCACGTCGCGCGGCGTCGCCACCGTGCTCAAGCGCCACGCGCCGGGCGTGCGCGTCGTCGCCGTCGAGCCCGCCGAGTCGCCGGTGCTCTCGGGCGGATCGCCGGGGCCGCACAAGATCGAGGGCGTGGGGATCGGCTACGTCCCGCCGCTCTGGGAGCCGTCGCTCGTCGACGCGATCGAGCCCGTCGCGACCGAGGAAGCGAAGGCGATGGCGCGGCGGCTCGCGCGCGAGGAGGCGCTCTTCGCGGGCACCTCGTCGGGCGCCAACGTCGTCGCCGCAATCCGTGTCGGCCGCGGTCTCGGTCCCGGCGCGACCGTCGTCACGCTGCTCGCGGACTCGGGGCTCAAGTACCTGAACACGGACGTCTACGGCCGGCGGTAGCGCCGGCAGGGACGCGCCGCGCTCAGAAGCTCGTGCGCCAGGCCTCCTGCGCCGACGCGAAGAACATCAGGAATTGCAGCACGAGCGCCGCGAGCACGACGCCCTGCCCGCCCATGCGGCTCGCGCCGGGCCACGACGAGAGGTGCCCGGTCACGCGCTGCATGGACAACGGCCCGAGGATGGCGAGCGCGACGAGCGTCGGCACCAGCGTGTCGGGGCCGTAGTCCTTCGTCTGCGTGGCGACCAGGGCGGAGGCCACCGCAGCGACGCCCATGCACATCCACAGCCCGCCCTTGCCCTTCCACGGCGCGGTGGGCAGCGCGAACGAGAGCACCGCGGCGAGCGTGAGCACGCCCAGCCGGCCGAGCAGGTCGCCGCCCACGTAGGCGAGCGGCGCCTCCGCGCTCCAGTGCAGCCCGGCCAGCGGCCGGCCCCACACCGCCGCGTTGAACCACGGGCCCAGCGTCCCCGAGAGCAGCACGTACACGCCGCCCACGAGCAGGCCCAGCACGACTGTGAAGACGAGCATGCGGTTCCGGCTGTCGATCCACAGCGCGAACATCGCGGCGGCGACGTACCACAGCGCCTGGGGCGAGCAGAAGAACGCCGCGGCGAACAGCAGCGCGGCGACCAGAGGGCCGCCGAGGTCGTCCGACAGCCGGAGCGCGAGGAACGCCGGCGCGATGAACACGAGCATGAGCAGCTCCGGCCGTGCGAGCCCCGGCGGCGAGGCGAGCAGGTTCATGCCGAGCACGAGGAAGCCGACGCTCGTCACGGCGAGCGTCCAGCTCGCGGTCTCGAACCGGACGATGGCGAGCACGAGCAGGGCGAGGACGGCGATGCAGGTGAGCGCGATCGCGCGCGGCTCCCCGACATCGGGGCCGAACGCGCGGACGAGCGGCGTCACCACGAGCGGCAGGCCCGGCATCATGGCGGGCTCGTCGAGGCGCGAGGGCTCCGGATAGGCCGACGGCCCCTGCGCGAACTGCGTCGCGCGCGTGAGCGCGGCCGCCTCGACGAGGTCGACGGGCCGGGCGAGGGTCGCGAGACGCGCGAAGACGAGCAGGGCGGCGAGTGTGCCCGTGAACAGCAGGGCGCGGATGACCGGACGAAGCATCAGGCGGTCCCCTCCAGCCATCCCAGGCGGGGCGTTCGAGGCGGCGATCCCGATACGAGGAACGCCTCCGTCATCGGCACCTGCCGGTGGCGACCGCACGCCGAACTCCCCGCGAACGCGTGTCTTCACGCGGACCTGATGGGGGTCGCGATTCGCAAGGCGCCCGGCGCCGGGGATGTGGCAGGACGCATTCCGGCACCCGTTCCGCCGCCCCGCCATGCTACCCTCCGGGTCCGCGATACGGAGGATGCAACCTTGTTCTCGACCATCGAGCCGGCCGTTCCCGCCATCGGCGACGAGCCCCCGCCGCGCCGCCGGGTGGGATGCGTCCGCCCGCTCCTGCTGTTCGTGGTGCTCGGCGTCGCCGTGGTCCTGGTGCTGCGGGCCGCCTTCGCGCCGTGGGCGTTCTTCCTCGGCGGCGGATTCCACCCGCTGCCCGCGTGGGCCGGCGTCGGGCGCATGCACACGAGCTCGGGCGACTTCCAGCTCCTCGTCGAGATGGAGCCGACGCCATCGGGGCGGCTCGGCCGTCCGAGCGTCCGGGGACAGGCGGTGCTGTTCACGCCCCGGGGCGAGCGCTTCATCCTGAAGCTCACCGGCGGATTCATCGACCGCTGGATCGGCCTCGAGCCGGACGGCCGGCGCATGGTGCTGCACCTCTATCGCCGCCCGCCGTCCTGGGGCATCAACGTGCCGGACGACCGGCCGCGCCTCCAGCTCCACGGCCTCTGGCGCGGGCCCAACCTCGTGATGGTCGACAACGGATCGCTCTCGCAGGCGTTCCTGCCCGACGGCAACGTCTACCTCGGCCCGCCGAGCCGCCAGCCCGCCGCGCGCGAGACCGTGTTCGTCCGGCTCGAGCCGTGCGGCTGGGGGCGCTACCTGAGCATCCTCTACCTGGGCGGACGCTGACGGGGCGTCACCGCAGGACCGCGATCCGGCGCGTGACGCGCCCGCCGGCCGTCTCGAGCCGCGCGAAGTAGAGCCCGGGTCGCACCGCCACGCCGTCGGCGCTCCGGAGGTCCCAGGCCAGCGCGTGCGCGCCGGATGCGCGCGCACCCTCGACGATCACGCGCACGAGCCGTCCGGACGCGTCGTAGATCGCGAGGCGCACGGGCCCTGCGGAGGGCAGCACGAAGCGCAGCGTGGTCGCCTCCGCCGCGGGATTCGGAGCGGGCGCGAGCTCGAGCCGCCCGGCCGCCGGCGCGTCGGGCGTCACGGCGAGGACGTTCGTGAGCGCCCGGTCGATGTCCAGCTTGGGTCCGATCCAGTTGTCGTACAGCTTGTAGTCGCCCGTCCTGACGAGCTGCCGCGCGACGTCGTTCGCCGTGATCGTCGGCGCGAGCGAGCGCAGCAGCGCGGCGGCCCCCGAGACGATCGGCGCGGAGAACGACGTCCCGTCGTTCTCCATGTACGGCGTGACGCCGTCCCAGCCCCAGAGGTACTCGAAGTAGATCTGGCTGATGTCGTCGTAGACGTAGTTCCTGGCGATCGTCGACCACATGCCCTCGCCGGGCGCGCACATGTCCACGTGCGGGCCCCAGTTCGAGAAGCTCGAGCGGACGTTGCTCGCGTTCGTCGAGGCCACGGCGATCACGCTGTCGCAGTCCGCGGGGTAGGTGGGCGCGTCGGTGCCGTCGTTGCCCGCCGCGGCCACGCAGACGATGTCCGCGGCCACGGCTTCGTTCACGAGCGCCTGGAAGACCGACGCGGAGCTCGTGTCCGGGGCGCCGAAGCTCATGTTGAGCACCGCCGGGTGCATCGCCACCGCGTAATCGAACGCGCTGGCGACCGACGTGAGGGTTATGTTCCCGGCCGCGTCCGAGACCTTGAGCGGCATGATCGGGCAGCCCCACGCGATGCCGGCGATGCCGACGGCGTTGTTCGTCGCTGCCGCGGCGAGGCCGGCCACGAACGTGCCGTGCCAGCCCAGATCGATGCCGTACGTGGGATCGATCATGGGCTCGGGATCGGGATCGTTGTCGGCGTCGCCGAAGTCCCAGCCGTGCACGTCGTCCACGTAGCCGTCGTGGTCGTCGTCGATGCCGTTGCCCGGGATCTCGCCCGGGTTGGTCCAGATCTTCGACGCGAGGTCCTCGTGCCCGAGGTCGACGCCCGTGTCCATGATCGCGATGGCCGCCCCGGGCTCGCCCGTTTCGCGCTCCCACCCGGGCTGGGCGTACACGGCCGCGGCGCTCGTGCTCAGCCACCACTCCTGGCCGAACTGCGGGTCGTTCGGGACGATGTCGAGCCGCAGGTGCAGGTCGGGCGCCGCACCCAGCACGCCCGGCTGCGCGCGCAGCACTCGCGCCACCGCGACCGGATCGAAGCCCGGCTGGTCGCTCTCGAGGAGCAGGACCTCCACCGCGCGCTTCGCCTCGGGCGTGGCCCGGCGCAGGCTCCGCGCGCGCGCGATGCCCAGGCCGGCGAGCAGCCGGCCGCTCGCGTCGCCCGGCAGTGACGGACCGCCCAGCGCGAGCGCGCCCATGGGCGATCCGGGCGCCGCGACGACGACGACCCGGCCGGGCGTGAAGGGCGCGGCGGGGGCCGACGGCAGGCGCGGGGCCGCGATCGCGAAGGACGTGCTGCCGAGCAATGCGAGAACGGCACCGACGAGCGGGCGCATGGCGTTTCCCTCCGGGGCGTGGGATAGGAAACCGGGGTCGGCCCGGCACCATTTCAATCGTAGCCGCGCCGGCGCATCGCGTGAAGACCCGAAGCGCGCCGCCGCCCCACCACCGGGCCGGCGTCGCGCCCGGCGGAACAACGGCGTGCCTCCGCACGTAGGCAATCCATTCCCAACCTGGAGGCCACCATGCAACAGATGCTGGAACGAGCCCTTCCCGCCGTCGCGGCGTGGGGCCCCGCGGTGCTCACGGTGCTCATCGCGCTCACCCTCGCCGGCGTGTGGGCCCTGGGGCGCGGGCGGCCCTTCCTCGTGCCGGCGAGCTGGCCGGCCCGCGTCCTCTCGGCCGCCCTGCTCTCGTCGGTCCTGATGATGGGCCTGTGCCTGTTCGTCCTGCTCGGCCCGATGCGGCCGATGCTCACCCAGGTGCGCTCCATCACCGGCGTCGTCGGGCGACCCGCGGGCGATCTCGCCTTCCGCGAGGTCGCGGACGACCGCCCGCGCCACCTCGGCGAGCTGCGCGACCGCGTCGTACTCCTCAACCTGTGGGCGACGTGGTGCCCGCCGTGCCGGCGCGAGCTGCCCGACGTCGACCGCCTGCAGCGCGCCTACGCCGAGCGAGGGCTCGTCGTGGTGACGCTCTCGAGCGAGGACCGCGAACGGCTGCTCGCCTTCGGCGTGCGGCACCCGGTCTCCACGCTGAACGTCTACACGGACGAGCTCGGCTGGCTCGACGTGAGCGGGCGCCCCGTGAGCGTCCTGATCGACCGCGGCGGCACGGTGCGCGAATGCCTAATCGGCGCGCGCACGTATGCCGAGCTCGAGCGCGAGGTGGTGAAGTACATCGGCTCGCCGTCCTGACGCGGACGGCCCCCGGTCCGAGGACCGGGGGCCGTCGCGACACGAGGCATGCTCCGCGTCAGAAGCCGGCCGTCCCCTTGGGGGTGCCGACGCCCGTCGGGAAGTCGTAGCCGGAGAGCGCGCTGAACGACCCGGCCGAGCCGCTGGTGACGTCGAAGAAGTTCGGTCCGCCGAGCCCGCCGTAGATGTACGTGTTCTCGGCCGTGCCGCTGCCGCGGTTGCTGCCCGAGACATTCACGGTGCCCGAGATCACGGGGCAGGCCACGCTGGTGCCGCCGAAGACGTACCAGCCACCGTTCCAGATCACCGCGACGCCGGTGTTCGGGTCCGCGACCGCCGACACGTCGCCGATGCCGCGCGCGCTGCCGACCACGGTCGCGACGCCGTTCTGGTAGGAGGGCCGGGGTTCGTACGCGCTCGGGCCACAGCCGGTCCCGCTCCACACCGTCTCGCTCGAGCGGTTGTTGCTGCCGTCGAGGTAGAGCGACGTGCCGCCGACCGCGACGACGTAGGGAGACGCCGCCGGGTACTCCCTCGTGCCGCCCTTGTCGCCCGACGAGAAGAAGTAGGCGACGCCGGCGTGGTTGAAGTGCGAGTCGCTGCCCGCTTCGCCGGACGACTCGCCGCCGCCCCAGCTGTTGGAGCACTGCTGGGCGCCAGCAACGGTGGCCGCGAAGTCATCCGCGCCGTAGAGGTTCGTGCCGCTGTTCGACGCCGCCTCGACCAGGACGATCTTGGCGTTCGGCGCCATCGCGTGCGCCCACTCGATGTCGAGCGCCTCCTCCTGGCTCCAGCCGCTGTTGTAGCGCGGCTTCTTGCCGGAGGCGTACACGACCTGCAGCACCTTGTTCGTCGACGCGGTCACGCTGGTCGACGTCTCCTGCGGCAGGCCGAATTGCGCCGAGAACGCGTTGAAGTCCGACAGCGCGTACGGGTCGTCGAACGCGTCGACGATCGTGATCGTGCCGGAGCCGCCGCCGGTCGGGACGTTGTACGCCGTGTGGATCTGCGCCGGGCTGTAGCCCGACGGGTTCGCGAACGAGCCGAGGTGACGGTCGGGGCCGATGTAGATGAGGTGGTTCGTGTGCATCTCCCCGGCGACGGGAACCGAGGACTCCGGAACCATGATGTTCGGATCGTTCGCCCACGACGGCTGCCCGGACATCGGCGTGGCCGGGCCGAGCGAGCGGGTCGCGAGCGACTGGCTCGAGCGGTCGAGACCGCAGCCGGAAACGAGCAACGCGAGCAACAGCGCCCCCAACAACCCCACGAGTGCCCTCTTCATTCCGTAACCCTCCCAGCGTGAACGTGGTGCTGCACACTTCGCGGACGACCGTGGGGCCCCGTCAGGCAATCGTAAAACGAGACATGGGACTCACAAAGAAATTTTCATCAGCGGGCGGAAGATTTTTGAAGTCGGCTTGGACGGGCCGCGCGAACCGCCATGCCCGCCGTGCGGCCGTGGCTTGCCAGCAGCCGTGTTGGCACACACTATCCGCTGGGACCGGCGGCGGACCCGCGGACGCGGGGGCGCCGCCGGCAACGATTTGCCACCACACCGGAGGGCGGGCGATGCGCAGGGTCCTGGGAATGGTCGCGGCGGTCCTCTGCGTTGCATCGTCCTCGCTGGCACGGGGATCGGACGGCCAGCCCGGCCCGGTGGGCCCGCTGGTCGTGGGCGAGACGTTCACGATCGACTCGAAGGCGCTCGGCGAGATCCGACGGATCAACGTCTACCTGCCGCCCGCGTACACGGACTCTGCGACCACGCGCCTGCCCGTCCTCTACATGCCCGACGGCGGCATCGGGGAGGACTTCCTCCATGTGGCGGGCCTCGTTCAGGTGTCGGTGGGCAACGGCACGATGCGACCGTTCATCCTCGTGGGCATCGAGAACACGCAGCGCCGGCGGGACCTGACCGGCCCCACGGAGAATCCCGAGGACCGGAAGATCGCGCCCCGCGTCGGCGGCTCGGCGGCGTTCCGCCGCTTCATCCGCACGGAGCTGATGCCCGCGGTGAACGCGCGCTACCGGACAACGGGCGAGACCGCGATCATCGGCGAGTCGCTCGCGGGCCTCTTCATCGTCGAGACCCTCTTCGTCGAGCCGGACCTGTTCGACACGTACATCGCGTTCGACCCGAGCCTGTGGTGGAACTACAAGGCGCTCGTGCTCCGCTTCGATCCGAAGTGGTCGCCCGGCGGCACGCGACCGAAGACGCTCTACATGGCGAGCAGCAGCGACGAGTCTCTCGCGCGCCCGCTCGCCGAACGCCTGTGGGCCTCGGCGCCGGGGAACCTGACGGTCATCCACGAGCCGATGCCGCAGGAGACGCACGCGACGATCTACCATCCGGCGGCGTTGCTGGCGCTGCGCCGGCTCTTCAAGCCGGGCGCCCCGACGCACTGAGCCGCGCGTCCGCGCCGCCAGGGCGTCGGGACGACGCCGTCGGCCCGCACCCCAACGAGCACGCGGCGGGAGCCATGCCGTGGCCGGTACGTCCGCTGCAACGCATATCCGCACACGTTGTTGCGCTTCAGGCTTGAAGCACGACGCGAGGTCGATCGCGCGCGGGGTGGTGGTTCAGGAGCGAGTCCCCGCGCAGGAGGGGCCGGCGGGCAAGGCCGCCGGCCCCTCGGGAAACGCGGCGCGACGCGCCGCTAGTGGACCAGCGCGACGCGCGTCTGGACCTGCGCGCCGGCGACCCGGCCCAGGATGAAGTAGACGCCGCTGTGCGCCGACGAGCCGTCGTTCGCGCGGCCGTCCCAGTGCGTCTCGTACCGACCGGGGGCGTACGTGCCGCTGACCAGCTCGCGCACGAGCCGCCCGCTCACGTCGTAGACGCCGATCGTGACCGGCGTCGCCGTCGTGGTCGAGACGATGAACGCGAGCGTCGTCGAGCTCGAGAAGGGGTTCGGCGTCAGGTCGCCGAAATCGAGCTGCCCGCCCGACTGGTCGATCAGCTCGGCCGAGAGCGGCTCGACGCCGCCCGTGACGGCCGCGCTCGCCGAGAGCGCGCCCGCGCGCGAGCGCGTCGCGGCGTCCAGGTCGTCGCCCTGCGGGCACGCCGGCCCGATGCCCAGCCCGTGGTTGATGTGCCATGCGACCGCGATCAACCGGCGGTAGGCCGCATTGACGGCCATCGAGTGCTCGCGCTGCGTCGCCAGGCTCGCGAGCTGCGCATCGGCGTACGCGAGCCAGTCGCCCACGGTGCCGGAGACGCCGGGCAGGGAGATCGTGGTCGACGCGTCCAGCGCCACCGGCTGGCCGTTGGCCGAGTTCACGCCGATGGTGCCCGCGCACACGTTGGCCCATACGGTCGCCACCTGGCGCGCCGCGTTCACGCGCAACGTGCGGCGGTGCGCGACGATCGCGTGGCGGAAGCCATCGAGCGGCGAGGCCCAGCTGAAGAAGCTGTCGTGCGCGTCGACGCAGGACGCGATCTGGGTGAGCACGTTCGTGGAGAGGAACGTGCCGCTCTCGTCCTGCTCGAGCTGCTCGGACCACCAGGACGCCATGCGCGGGCAGTTCTGCTGCGGCGTCGCGATGCACGTGGCCGCGGCGAGCGACTGCACGGTGCTGTCACCCCAGCAGCCGTCGGGCAGCGGGCGCACCTTGAGCTGGTAGTCGCCCGGTGCCGTGACGCTCACGCACGCCGTGCTCGCGGCGAAGCCGTTCGGACCACTCCACGCGTATTCGAAGCTGCCCGAGGGGCCACACCAGGTCACGGGCGTGCCGCTGCACGTGGACGTCGGGCCCGTGATGTTGGCGCTCACGACGCCGGGCGCGATCGTGGTCGCGCACGAGTCGATCCACGCGCCCGAGAACATGTCCTGGACCTTGAGCTGGTAGGTGCCCGGCGCGCCGACCGTGATGCACTGTCCGAAGTAGAAGTCGTTGTTCGGCCCCTGCCAGAAGTACATGCCGTTGGGCTCGGTCGGGGCGCACAGGTCGATCGTCGAGCCCGGGCAGACCGAGGTCGGTCCGCTGATCAGGCACTGCGCGCCAGCGGGCGCGGCAGCGGCCACGAACGACACCGCGAGGCCCATCGCCACTGCGACGAGGTTACGATTCGACGTTCGCATGGAACCCTCCCGAGGAAAGCGGTCGGTCGCTTCCGACCCGGGGGTGCCAACCATGAAAGATCGGGGCCACGCGCGTGCGTTCCGCCGAATGCCCCGAAAATCGCGGCAGGATGCAGGCCCGTGCGCAGGACGCGGGGGAAAGCGCGCAGTCGGGCCGCTCGATCGGCGCTTGCGTGGCGATTTGCAGGCGCGCCCGAGGGCGCTCCGAGCCCGGCCGCGGCCGCGCGAACGGCCCGAGCCGCCACCGATGCAGGCAATTGCGGCGCCCGCATGCCGGAATGCACGATCGCGAGCTCGCACATGGCTCTGGTCCCGCCGGCGCGCGGGGGAGTAGCCTGCGCACCGGCGCGTGCGCCGTCCTCCTCCTTAGAAGGTGCTCCCCTGGAGGGCCGCGCCATGCCCCGGCCGGCCGAGGTTCGCGAACCGGACCGCATCGCCCTCGTCCTCATCCACGGCATCGGACCCGTCACGCCGGGCGACGTGCTCGCCTCGGCCACGAGAGCGATCCGCAAACACCTCGACGGCGAGGTGACGGCATCCGAGCCCGAGCCGCTCGCGCTCCGCACGGCATCGGGCCAACCCGGGCGCGCCGCGGTGCGGCGCGCGGTGCTCCGGGTCGGCGGACGCCGGCTCGACCTCGTCGAGTTCAATTGGACGGAAGTCCTCGGCAAGATCCGGCTGCGGCGCCCGTTCGATGCGCTGCGGAAGATCCTCGGCGTGGTGCGCGATGTGCCCGTGCTCGGCGCCGTCGGCCGAGCAAGCCGAGCCGACCGCGTGGTGCTCACGGGATACGCGTGGATCTGCCAGGCTGCGGTCGTCCTCGCGCTCGCCGGCGCTCTGGCGTTCTTCGTGCATGAGGCGCCGCGGCTGCCCGAGTACGCGCGGGCCGTGCTGGCTCGCGACACGAAGCCGCCGTCCACCGTCGTGACGTTGCGCGACGATGTCTTCGTAGCGACGTTCCTGGCGCAACCTCCGGAGTTCCCTCGCACCGCGGGCCGTGTCGGGGTGGTGCTCCTGTGCGCCTTCATCGTGCCGTATTCGATCGTGATGCTCTACGCGGTCGCGCGCCTGATCGTGAAGCCCCGGCCACGCCGCGCGCTCCTCTTCGTCATGACCTCCACACTCGGGAGCTCGGTGACAACCCTGGTCGGTGAGACGCTGGTGGGCGGCGTCTACGGGGTCTTCCTCACGGCGATGTTCTTCTTCGCGCCTGCCGACTCCCGCATCCAGAACCTGTTGGCAATTCCTTTCATGCTGGCGCTCGCGATCTGGCTGCCCGCGCGGCTGGCCACATTCGTGGGCAACCTCGCGCGCGACGTCGCGCACTACCTCGCGCCCCACCGCTCGGGCGGATTGCAGCCGCACCAGCGCGCGATCCGCACGGAGCTGTGGCGGCTGGTCAGGCACCTGCGCGACGAGCATGGGGTCCGCCGGTTCGTGCTCGTTGCGCACAGCCTCGGTACCGTGATCGTGACCGACCTGCTCCTCGAGCAGGCCGAGCTTCCCCCCGACGGCCCGTTCGTCACGTTCGACATCGTGACGGCCGGCTCGCCGCTGCGTCGCTTCATCCGGCGCTTCTTCCCGGACCGGCAGCCGGACCTGCGCCTCGTGCGCGAGATCCTCGCGAACACGCCCGGGTTCCGCGTCGTGCGCTGGTTCAACGCCTACCGGATCTTCGACTACGTGGGGCAGGCGCTGGGACGATCCGCGCTCGTTCCCGACCTCGTCGGCGTCCGCTGGGACCGCAGGCAGCCGGACACGAGCATCCACGAGCATCTGCTCGTGCCGCGGTTCCGCTGGCCGTTCGGTCACGCCAACTACTGGGGCGACCCGAGGTTCCTGCGGTTCATGGTGGGCGAGGTCGTCGCCCCGGCGCTCGCGGAGGCTGCCCGGGAGGACGCGGTCGTGTAGTAGGCTCGGCGCCGCACTCGCCTGGGCGCTGGATCGCATCGCCACCCGGAGGCCGTCGCATGTTCCCGAGACGCTGGCTCACGTCCTGCTCGTTCGCCTTCGCGCTCGTCCCCGGCGCATGCTCCTCGGTCTTCGCCGAGTTGCCGCCGCTGATCCCGCGCGCGGTGCTGTTCGGCAACCCGGCGCGCAGCCAGTGCACCATCGCGCCGGACGGCCGGCGTTACGCCTACCTCGCGCCGTCGGCGACGGGCGTGCTCAACGTCTGGGTGCGCTCGTTCGACGCCGTGGACGACCGCATGGTCACGCACGACGAGCACCGCGGCATCCGCCAGTATCGTTGGGCGGAGGACGAACGGCACCTCGTCTACTTCCAGGACGTCGGGGGCAACGAGAACTTCCACGCCTACAGCGTCGACCTCGCGGACTCGTCGGTGCGCGACCTGACGCCCTTCGAGGGCGCCCGCGCGCAGAACCTCATGGTCGATCGCGGGCACCCGGACCAGTTGCTCGTGGGCATCAACCACCGCGACCCGAAGGTCTTCGACGTCTACCGCATCGACCTCGCCTCCGGCGCGGCGACGATGGACACGCAGAACCCCGGCGACGTGGGCGAGTGGTTCGCCGACAGCGCGTTCGTGATCCGCGCCGCAGTCGCCACGCGGCAGGGTGACGGCAGCCAGGCGCTGCGCGTGCGCGCGAGCCGGGACGCTCCGTGGCGCGATGTGATGACGTGGCCGAGCGAGGAGAACGTCTCGGTCATCGGCTTCGCACCCGACGGCAAGTCGCTCTACGTCGAGTCCTCCGTGGGCTCCGACCTGCAGCGGGTCCTCAGCGTCGACGCCGTCACCGGGGCGACGCTCGAGACGCTCGCCTCGGACCTCCGCTGCGACGCCGGCCCGGCCGAGGTCGATCCCGCGACGCAGCGCCTGCAGGCGGTGGCGTTCACGTTCGCCCGCCAGCGGTGGGAGGTGCTCGATCCCGCGATCCGGAGCGCGTTCGAGGACCTCGGGCAGCTCCATCCCGGCGACTTCGCGGTGACCTCGCGCGACCGCGCCGACCGGAAGTGGATCGTCGCCCACACCGTGGACGACGGCCCGGTGCAGTACTCGCTGTACGACCGCGAGCACCGCATCTTCACCCCGTTGTGCGTGAGCCAGCCGGAGCTGGCCCGGTACACGCTCAGCCGGCGCGACACGTTGGTCATCCCGACACGAGACGGCCAGCGCATGGTGAGCTACATGACGCTGCCCGTCGGCGTGCCTCCGCACGCGCTGCCCATGGTGCTGCTCCCGCACGGCGGGCCGTGGGCCCGCGACACCTGGCGCCTGGACCCGGTTGCGCAGTGGCTCGCCAACCGCGGCTATGTCGTCGTGGAGCCGAACTTCCGGGGCTCGACCGGGCTGGGGAAGCGCTTCCTGCACCTGGGCGACCGACAGTGGGGCGGCACCATGCAGAACGACCTCTCGGACGCCGTGGCGTGGGCCGTGTCGAAGGGCTACGCGGACCCGAAGCGCGTCGCCATCATGGGCGGCTCGTACGGCGGTTATGCCACACTCGCGGGGCTCGCGTTCACGCCGCAGCTCTACGCGTGCGGCGTCGACATCGTCGGCCCCTCGAACCTGAAGACGCTGCTCGAGGCCACGCCTCCGTACTGGTCGACGATCCGCAAGATGCTCTACCTGCGAATGGGCGACGTCGACACGGACTCGCTCTTCAACCGCCGCGTGTCGCCGCTCTTCCACGCCGACCGCATTCGCGCCCCGCTGCTCGTCGGGCAGGGGGCGAACGACCCGCGCGTGAACATCCGCGAGTCGAGCCGGATGGTTGCGGCCCTGCGCGCCCGCGGCCTGCCGGTCGAGTACGTCGTTTACGCCGACGAGGGCCACGGCTTCGCGCGGCCCGAGAACAGCCTCGACTTCTTCGGACGTGCCGAGCAGTTCCTCGCGAAGCACCTCGGCGGCCGCGCCGAGCCCTGGGCGCCGGTGCCGGGCTCGACCGGGGAGACGAGGTA
This sequence comes from Candidatus Eiseniibacteriota bacterium, assembly GCA_037917155.1. Lineage (GTDB taxonomy): Bacteria > Eisenbacteria > RBG-16-71-46 > RBG-16-71-46 > RBG-16-71-46 > CAIXRL01. Next base: position 2,740 of record JBAIWU010000345.1, on the reverse strand, counting down.
GCGGGGCGGCGGCCCGGCCGCAGCGCGGTTCAGGCGCCCGGCGCGGGCCGCTCCAGCTCGAGCGCCATCTCGAGCATCGTGCGCCGGAACCCCAGCCGCGCGAACAGCCGGTGCGCGGCGTCGTTCCCCTCCGCGGTCCAGAGCACGGCGCGCGGCTGGCCCTTGGAGGCCAGCCACGCGATCGACTCGCGCACCAGCCGCTCGCCGATGCCCTGGCCGCGCTCCGCCGGGTCCACGAACACGTCGTGCAGGAATCCGCACGGGGCGCGCAGCTGCATCCAGTCCATCGGCTCGAGGCCGGCGTAGGCGTACCCGACGACCTCGCCGGCGCGCTCGGCCACGAGCACGAGGCACCCCGGTTCGTCGACCTGCGAGACGAGGAAGCGCCCGTAGCCGGCTTCGGGACGCGCCGTGAGGATGAAGCGCTTCGGATCGAGCGTGTGGTGCGTGCGCATGAGTGCGGCGCCGTAACGCCCGAGGGCCGGCTCGTCGGCCTTCGTGGCGGAGCGGATGATCACGTCCTGCACCGGACCTCCGTTTCGCGGGCGGCGGCCTCCTGGCGCTGGCCGCGCCGGCCCCGCCACCTTCGGCCGGGCCGTGTGCACCCGCGCCGCGCGCATCCTACCGAGTCGCCTCGCCCTCCACGAGCCCGCCGGGTGGCCGCCCGCTGCGCCACGGGGGCGCCTGCACGACGAACTCGCGCGCGGCGTTCCAGCCCGCGTTGATGAGCAGGCCGTACGCGCCACTCAGCAGGCCGCCCTTCCACGACTGGGCACCCGGGTAGAACGCGGTCACGACGATCACCGGACCCACGAAGGGCGAGAACGTCTTGCCGGGGGAGAACACCGCGTTTCCTTGCGGGTCGCGCGCCATGAACGCCATCGCCACCGCGTGCCTCGCGCGCGGGCCGAAGCCCGTCCGCGGGCAGCGGTAGTAGTTGGCGTCCTGTCGCAGCGCCGCCGACGAAAGCGAGAGCGTCGTTTCGCCGATGAACGTCGAGAGCGAGGCCGTCCCGAACCGCCTCGCCAGCCCGCGCGCGTCGGTGTCCCACTCCGCGGGCTCGTCGGTGGCCCAGTGCCGCCACGACGCGCCCACGAAGTTGCCCGCGACGGCCCACGGGCCGGTGGCGTTCATGGCCCACGTCCGGAGCTGCCGCCGCGCCGACGGGAACTCGTACGCGCCGAACTCCGCGCGCGCCGACGCCGAATCGGTGTTCGCGATCAGCGTGAACGCTTCGGGTGGGCGTCGCTCGGCGGACGCCGACAGCGGCAGCACCATCGCCGCGAGCGCGGCGAGGACGATCGCGCTTCCCGACCGGGGCATGAGGCGGCTCCTCGGCGGCGACCCGCCGGGCCGTCGCGAAGGTCGTCCCACGCTCCCGCCGGCCGTGTCACCCGCGGGCTCATCTTCGCGCATCCGGCGTGCGCCGGGAAGCGGCTGGGCGCTCTTCAGGGTGCGTGCTACGCTGGGGGCGGGTTCGAAGCAGGAACTCGCGCCGCGTCGAGGCGATCGATGCCGGCGAGCCCGGGTGCCGCAGTCGGCCTCGCCCCGGGTGCCGCTCGACGCGCCTTCGCGGCTCAGAGGACGGGCGGATCCATCATGGTCGCTCCGATGGCGGTCCGGTCGCTGCTGCGGCTCGTCTGCGCCGCGCTGCTGATGGGGGAGTTCGACGCCCGGGCGGCCGACGCGCCGCCCGCGCCTCCGGACAGGCCGCGGATCGGGCTGGTGCTCAGCGGGGGCGGGGCGCGCGGCGCCGCGCACGTGGGCGTCCTCAAGGTGCTCGAGGAACTGCGCATCCCGATCGACTGCATCGCCGGCACGAGCATGGGCGCGCTGGTGGGTGGCGGCTACGCCTCCGGCATCCCGGCCAAGGGTCTGGAGGAATTCGTCACCGGCATCGACTGGAAGTCGGTGGTGGGCGGGGTCGGCAAGCGCGACCTGCAGACCATCGAGCAGAAGCGGGCCGGTGTGACCTACAGCAACGACATCGAGATGGGCCTGAAGGACGGCGCCATCCAGTTGCCGGCGGGCATCGTCAACACCAGCAGCATCGAGGACCTCCTGCGCACCTACGTGGCGCGTGCGCGGGCCCAGACCGATTTCGACAAGCTGCCGATCCCCTACCGCGCCGTCGCCACCGACATGATCAGCGGCAAGATGGTCGTGCTCGACAGCGGCGACCTCGCCACCGCCATGCGGGCCAGCATGGCGATCCCGGGCGCGTTCGCGCCGGTCGAGACCGACAAGTACCTGCTCTCGGACGGCGGCATGGTGCGCAACATCCCGGTGGACGTGGCGCGCGAGTTGTGCGCGGACGTGGTCATCGTCGTCAATCTGGTCGAGGAAGAGGTGAAGCGCGAGAAGCTCAAGACGGCGCTGCAGCTGGTGGGCCGCAGCACCGACGTGATGATCGTCGCCAACGAGAACCTGCAGCTCGAGAGCCTCACGGACAAGGACATCCGCATCGACGTGATCATGGGCGACATCACCACGGCCGACTTCGAGCGCGTGCCGGACACGATCCCGCTGGGCGAGAAAGCCGCACGGGGCATGGCGGACCGGTTGGCCGCACTTGCAGTGCCGGCCGCCCAGTACCAGGCGTGGCGTGACAGCGTGACCGCCGGCCAGGGCATCGAGGCGCGCCTGGCGGACGTCAAGTATCGGGGCATGGAGCGGGTCAATCCCGGGTACCTCGAGACGCGTGCGGAGCTGAAGCCGGGCGACACCGTCGATGCCGCGA
>JBAIWU010000344.1:0-6699 GCA_037917155.1 Candidatus Eiseniibacteriota bacterium | reverse complement strand
CTCGGCGGGCGCCGGCGCCGCCACGGCTCCGGGTCTCGCGGGCAGGTGGATCCGGAACGTCGTGCCCTGTCCGACGCGGCTCTCGACCTCGATCCAGCCTCCGTGCTGCTCCACGATGCCGTGCACGATCGAGAGGCCGAGGCCGCTGCCCTTGCCGACGTCCTTCGTGGTGAAGAACGGCTCGAAGATGCGCCCGAGGTGCTCGGCCGGGATGCCGCGGCCGTTGTCGCTCACGACGAGCAGCACGGCGGGGCCCGGGCGCGCCCGGGGTGAGGCCTGCCCCGCGTCGGCCGGGACGTCCTCGGCGCGCGTCGCGATCGCGAACCGGCCGTTCGCCCCCATGGCGTCGCGCGCATTGACGGCGAGATTCATGAGCACCTGCTCGAGCATGCCCGTGTCCGCGCGCACGACGAGCGGCGCGGCGGCGAGGTCGACTTCGAGCGCGACCGACTCGCCCAGCAGCCGGGCGAGCATCTCGCGCATGCCGCTCACCACCTCGTTCAGGTCGACCTCGCGGAACTCGAACCGCTGCCGGCGGCTGAACGTGAGCAGGCGCTGCGTGAGCGCGGCGGCGCGGTCGCCCGCCTCGCGGATCTGGCTCAGCCACTCGCCCTGCTCGGCGTTCATCGGCACGGTCATCTGGAGCAGGCTCGCGTTGCCGAGGATGGTCGTGAGGATGTTGTTGAAGTCGTGCGCCACGCCGCCGGCGAACTGGCCGACGGCCTCCATCTTCTGCGCCTGCCGGAGTTGCGCCTCGAGCAGCTCCCGCTCGGCCACGACGCGCAGCTGCTGCGTGATGTCGGCGAACGTCACGACCGCGCCGATGTGACGCCCGTCCCGGAACACCGGGTAGGCGCGGTACTCGACGGGGAAGCAGCTCCCGTCGCGGCGCCAGAAGACCTCGTCCGACGCGTGGACCCCCTCGAGGTCCGAGGGCCCCGGCTGGAGGCGGCACGCCTCGCTCGGGTAGGGGGTGCCGTCGGCCCGCGTGTGGTGGATCACGTCGTGGAGGTCCTTCCCGAGCAGGTCCTCCTCGTGCTCGATGCCCAGCAGCCGCAGGCCGGCGCGGTTGATGAACGTGCACCGCCGCTCGAGGTCCTGCCCGTAGATGCCCTCGGCGGTCGAGTCGAGCAGCAGCCGCACGCGCTGCTCGCTCTCGCGCAAGGCCATCTCCGCCTGCTTGCGGGCGCCGATCTCCTCGATGACGACGATCATGTACTCGACGGTCCGGTCCGGGCGCCGCACGGGCGCCACCGAGACGGTGGCCCAGACCTCGCGGCCGTCGCGGGCCAGGTAGCGCTTCTCGACGCTGAACTTGTCGATCTCGCCGTCCAGGGTCCGCCGCATCAGCTCGAGGTTCCCGGGCAGGTCGTCCGGATGGGTGACGCGCTGGAACGTCAGTCCCTGGAGCAGCTCGTCCGAGGAGTAGCCCAGGATCTCGCAGAGCCGGCGGTTGACGCGCAGCCAGCGTCCGTCCGGCGCGACGTGCGCGATGCCCACCGCCGCGAGGTCGAACGTGGTACGCGCCTCCCGCTCGCTCTCGACGAGGGCCGCCTCGGCCTCGTGCCGCTGCCGGTCGCGCTCGTCGAGCGCGTCGAGCATCTGGTTGAAGTCGCGCCCGAGCTGCCCGACCTCGCTCCGGCCCAGATCGGGCACGCGCGTCGCGGTGCCGCCCGCGCGCACCGCGGACGAGACGCGCCGGATCGCGTAGAGCCCGCGGGTCACCCACGTGCCGAGCAACCACGCCAGCGCCGAGCCGATCGCGATCGCGACGGCAGCGTAGGCGAGGCCCGCGCGCGTGAGCTGCGCCAGCCGCGCCGCGACGACCTGCTGGCTGAAGCCGACGCGCGCCCAGCCCACGACGTGGTCGTTCATCCGCACCGGCATGGTCACGTCGATCAGGTGCGCCGAGCGGCGGGTGCGCAGGCCGTAGGGATCGCGCGGCAGGTCGCGCACGAAGCGGCCGAGCCGCGACGTGTCCGTGTGGGCGAGCACCTGGCCGCGCCCGTCGAGCAGCATCGCGTACTCGAGGTCGGGGTGCCGGCGCTGCACCTCGACCATCTCCTGCAGGCCGGAGACGTCGTTCGACGACAGCCATGCCCCCGAGGACGTCGCCATCGCCTGCACCGCGGCCTCGGCCCTGCTGACCAGCCGCTCGACGAGCAGCATCTGCTGGCGGTGGGTCACGTCCCACACGAACGCCGACATGAGCACGGCGTGCACGCCCGCCACCGCCAGGATCAGGTCCCCGCGCAGGCCGCCGCGCCACCGGAACCGGGAGGCCATCGCGTCACCGCCCTTCCACCGGCCGCACCTCGGCCTCGAAGCGCGCGATGAACCGGCGCACGGGCTCGTAGTCGGCCGCGGTCGCGGGCAGGATGCGGGAGGACTCCATCGCCGTGAGCACGCTCCGGCCCGCCTCGCTCCGGTCCAGCGTCACCAGGATGCTCCGCAGCGAGTCGGCCAGCGCGGGCGGCAGGTCGCCGCGCACCATGATCGCGTTGTTGACGAGGGGCGGGGTCTCCCACAGCACGCGCATCCGGGCCGCCTCGTCCGGGTGCTCGCGCAGGAACTGCCGCCACGGCGGGGGCCACGTGACGCCCACCGCGACGCGGCCGAGGTAGGCGTTCATGATCGCGGACTCCTGCGAGCCCACGTAGACGTTCGCGATGTCCCGGTTGGGGTCGATGCCGTGCTCGTGCAGGTACCACTGCGGCATGATGCAGGCGGCGAGCGCCGTGGACGCCGGGTAGGCGACGCTCCGGCCACGCAGGTCCGCGACCGTGTGGATGGGGCTGTCGCGCCGCACGAGAAACAGGCCGCGGAAATCCCCCGGCTCGCCCGCGGCGGCGATGATGCGGTAGTCCACCTTCATCGCCTGGAGGGCCTGCCACGGGTTCGGCAGCAGCAGCTCCGGCCCGCGCGCGCGGATCTTGCGCTCGTAGTCCGCGTAGTCGCGCGAGGCCTCGAGGACGAACCGGCGCCCTGGCAGCCTCGCATTCAGGTGGTCCACGAGGGGCTGGTAGGCGCGGGCGAGCGCCGCCGGGTTGTGCAGCGGGTGCACGGCGAAGTGGAGCGGCTCGGGGCGGAGCGGGCCGGCGGACTCGGCGTAGACCGGCGCGTTCGGGGCGGGCGAGCGCGTCGCGGGCGAGCGCGAACAGGCCAATGTCGCCACGGCCAGCGCCACCAATGCGACGCCGGCGAGTTCGGACCCGCGCACCGCATGCCCGCACACCGAGACCACGTTTTCCTCGGGACGCGCCAGGCGAATGCCCCGCCGCGGGGCACCGGTGGCGAGGACCCCAACCGTCCGGCGCCGGTCCCGCCCCGCGGGCGACTGCCACACGCTAGTCCTGCCCCGCGCGCCCCGCAAGCGCGCCCGGGTCCCGCGGCGGCCGGCCCGGAACGGGGCTCAGCGGGCCGCGAAGCGGTCGGTGGCGGCCACCAGCGCGCGGCTGTTGGGCAGCTCGAACGCGCTGTGTCCCGAATCCGGGGTGATCACGAAGTCGGCCTCCGGCCAGGCGCGGTGGAGCGCCCACGCGGAGTCGATCGGGCACACGACGTCGTAGCGCCCCTGCACGATGACCGCGGGGATGTGCCGGATGTGCCCCACGTCCCGCAGGAGCTGGTCGTCGGTCTCGAACCAGCCCCGGTGCACGAAGTAGTGACATTCGATTCGCGCCATCGCGAGCGCGACCGCGTCCTCCTCCATGTGCCCGACGAGGTCGGCGTCGGGGACCAGCTTCGACGTGGCTCCCTCCCAGCCGCTCCAGCGGCGCGCGGCCGCCAGGCGCTCGGCCGGGTCCTCGCTCGTGAGCCGGCGGTGGTACGCGGTCACGAGGTCGCCGCGCTCGGCCTCGGGCACGTGGCCGACGTATGCCTCCCACGCGTCGGGGTAGATCGCCGACGCGCCGCGCTGGTAGAACCACTCGATCTCGCGCCGGCGCAGCAGGAATATGCCGCGCAGCACGAGCTCGGTGACGCGCTCGGGGTGCTTCTGCGCGTACGCCAGCGCCAGGGTCGATCCCCAGCTGCCGCCGAAGACCTGCCAGCGTTCGATCCCGAGGTGCTCGCGCAGGCGCTCGGTGTCAGCGACGAGGTGCCACGTCGTGTTCGCCTCGAGGCTGGCGTGCGGCGTGCTGCGGCCGCAGCCGCGCTGGTCGAAGAGCACGATCCGGTAGCGCCGCGGATCGAAGAACTGCCGCTGCTTCGGGTTCGTGCCGCCGCCGGGGCCGCCGTGCAGGAACACGACCGGCTTGCCCTCGGGATTGCCGCTCTCCTCGTAGTAGAGGTGGTGCACGTCGGACACGGGCAGCACGCCCGTGCGGTACGGCTCGATGGCGGGATAGAGCCAGCTCGTGGGGTCCTTGATCGGGATCGGCATGGACGCTCCGCGCTCGTTCGGGTCGATCGGCGGCGCCCGCCGCGGTGCGGCGCGGCGAATCGGAGCGCGCAGTGTCGCGCCGCGGCGCGCGGCCCGCAAGCGCGCGCGCTCCGGAGCGCGCGGCGTCGTCGCGCGAGCGCGACAGCCGGCGCCTCGTCTCCCGACGGGCGACGCGCGGGGACCCGAGCCGGTCGCCGACCGCAATTTTTTCGCACGTCTCCCTCGCATCGCGGCGTCGCTGCCGTTAATGTGTGGCCGCGAGGAGCCGAAACCTCAATCGCAAACCCGACACTCGAGCCGCAGGGGGCGACGACGTTGAACGACATTCGTGCGTGGACCATCAGGGACTCGGCCGCGCTGTACAATATCGCCGGCTGGTCCGGGGGCTTCTTCCGCGTGAACAACCGCGGCCACGTCGAGGTCACCCCCAACGGCCCGGAGGGACCGAGCGTCGACCTGCACGACCTCGTGCTCGACCTGCAGCGGCGCGGCCTCGACATGCCGCTGCTCATGCGCTTCTCGGACATCCTCCACAGCCGCGTGCGCGACCTCTTCGGCGCGTTCAACGGCGCGATCAAGGAGTACGGCTATCGCGGGCGCTACCGCGGCGTGTTCCCGATCAAGGTCAACCAGCAGCACCAGGTGGTCGAGGAGCTGGTCCGCTTCGGCACCCCGTACGGGCTCGGGCTGGAGGCCGGCTCCAAGCCGGAGTTGCTCGCCGGGCTGGCGCTGCTCGACAACCCCGACGCCCTGCTGCTCCTGAACGGCTACAAGGACATGGAGTACATGGAGACGGCGCTCCTGTCGCAGAAGCTCGGGCGCTACCCCATCGTCGTCATCGACCGCTTCCGCGAGCTCGAGCTGCTGCTCCAGGTGTCCCGCCGGCTGGGCATCCGCCCCCACATCGGCGTGCGGGCCAAGCTGACGACCAAGGGCGCCGGCAAGTGGATGGAGTCCACGGGCGACCGCTCCAAGTTCGGCCTCACGGCCACCGAGATGGTCATGCTCGTCGACAAGTTGCGCGACGAGCGAATGCTCGACTGCCTCGAGCTGGTCCACTTCCACATCGGCTCGCAGATCTCGGCCGTGCGCGCGATCAAGGACGCCATGCGCGAGGCCTCGCGCGTGTACGTCGAGCTGGCCAAGGCGGGCGCGGGGCTCAAGTTCCTCGACTGCGGCGGCGGGCTCGGCGTGGACTACGACGGCTCGTCGACGAACTGGCACTCGTCGGTCAACTACACGATGCAGGAGTACGCGAACGACGTGGTGGCCGCGATCCAGGAGGCGTGCGAGAACGCCGAGATCCCGCACCCGGACCTGATCACGGAGTCCGGCCGCGCGCTGGTCGCGCACCACTCCGTGCTCGTGTTCAACATCCTCGACGTCAACGAGGTGCTCGTGGGCCACACGCCGCCGCCCGTGGACGTCGAGGACCACGACGTGATCCAGCAGCTCGTGGAGATCTGGCGCGGCGTCTCGCGCAAGAACTTCCAGGAGGCCTACCACGACGCGCTGCAGCTCAAGGAGGAGGCGACGAACCTCTTCAACGTCGGGCTGCTCGACCTGCGCGGCCGGGCGCGCGTGGAGCAGCTCTTCTGGGGCTGCTGCGAGGCCATCCTCAAGATCATCCGCGAGCTCGACTACGTGCCGGACGACCTCGAGGGCCTCGAGAAGGGCCTCGCGGACACGTACTACGGCAACTTCTCGGTGTTCCAGTCGGCGCCCGACCACTGGGCGGTCAAGCAGCTCTTCCCCACGCTGCCGCTCCACCGGCTCGACGAGCGCCCGACGCGGCGCGGCGTGATCGCCGACCTGACCTGCGACTCCGACGGCAAGATCGACCAGTTCATCGACCTGCGGGACGTGAAGAACTGGCTCGAGCTGCACCCGTACGACGGCCGGCCGTACTTCATCGGCGTGTTCCTCGTGGGCGCCTACCAGGAGATCCTCGGCGACCTGCACAACCTCTTCGGCGACACGAACGCGGTGCACATCGCGCTCGACGAGGGCGGCTACCGCATCGACCACGTGGTCGAGGGCGACTCGGTCACCGAGGTGCTGGGCTACGTCCAGTACCAGAAGCAGCAGCTCATGCAGCGCATGCGCCAGGCGAACGAGGAGGCGCTGCGCCGCAACCTGCTCACGTTCGAGGAGTCGGCGCTGCTCATGAAGCGCTACGACGAGGGCCTCTCCGGCTACACCTACCTCGAGGAGAGCGAGCCCGACCACCGGCTGACGAACGGCAGCTCGGGGCTGATCCAGTTCACCGCCCCGGCGACGCCCGCGGCCGAGGCGACGCCCGCCCCGCCGTCGGT
>JBAIWU010000343.1:0-2928 GCA_037917155.1 Candidatus Eiseniibacteriota bacterium | reverse complement strand
CCGCGAGCGCGACCAGCGCCAGGAGCGCGGCGGCGGACGCGGCCGCCGAACGCGGGCGCACACGGCACGAGCGCGGCGCGGCGGGCCGCGGCGTGCGACGGCGCGTCCCTGCAGCCGTGGTGAGCATGCGGGCAAGCTAACCGCTCGCCCGCACGGCGGCAACCGCCGATTGCGGAACGGCTTTGGTCTTGCGGCGCGGTTCGCGCGCGTGCTACCTGTTGCCGTCCGGCTCCGGGTCCACCCGCACGTCGTCAACGCCCGAATCGCGGCGGACATCCGCGCCGATCGAGCCCGCCCCGGCGGGCGGCCGTCACTCGCCAGGCAAACGGAGGTTGGTCATGAAGCTTCGCTCGATGCTGGGCCCGGTCGCGGCTCTCGCCTTTCTCGCCGCGGTGCTCGTCGCGGGTTGCGCCTCGCCGGGCGGCGGCAAGGGCGGCGACGAGATCGTCATCGGCGAGTACGGCTCGCTGACGGGCAATGACGCCACATTCGGGCAGTCGACCAAGGCCGGCGTCGAGATCGCGCTGCAGGAGCTGGCCGAGCAGAAGGGCGGCAAGATCGGCGGGCTTCCCGTGCGCGCGGTCGTCGAGGACGACCAGGGCAAGGCCAAGGAGGCCGCGACCGTGGTGCAGAAGCTGATCAACCAGGACCAGGTCGTCGCGGTGATCGGCGAGGTCGCCTCCTCGCGCAGCCTCGCCGCCGCGCCCATCTGCCAGGCCGCGGGCGTGCCGATGATCTCGCCCTCGTCGACCAACCCCAAGGTCACCCAGGCCGGCGACTTCATCTTCCGCATGTGCTTCCTCGACGACTTCCAGGGCCAGACAATGGCGCGGTTCGCGCTCCAGAACCTCGAGCTCAAGCGCGTCGCGATCCTCAAGGACGTCAAGAGCGACTACAGCGTCGGCCTGGCGCAGTACTTCACCGAGGCGTTCACCAAGGGCGGCGGCAAGATCGTGGCCGAGCAGGCCTACACCGCCGGCGACCAGGACTTCAGCGCGCAGCTCACCGCGATCAAGGCCAAGAACCCGCAGGCCATCTTCATCCCCGGCTACTACACCGAGGTCGGACTGATCGCGCGAAAGGCGCGCGAGCTGGGCATCAACGTGCCGCTGCTGGGCGGCGACGGCTGGGAGAGCGAGAAGCTCATCGAGATCGGCGGGGACGCGATGAACGGCTCCTACTACTCGAACCACTGGGCGCTCGACAAGCCGGACACGACGCTGCAGTCGTTCCTGCGCACCTACCGCGCCAAGTTCAAGTCGGACCCCGACGCCATCGGCGGCCTGGCGTACGACGCGGCGAGCGTGCTGTTCACGTGCATGGAGCGGCTGGCGGCGCAGGACCCGGCGACGTTCGCGGGCCTGGCGGCTTCGAAGGCGAACTCGCCCGCGCGCAAGGCGGCGTGCGCGAAGCTGCGCGACCTGATCGCCGCGACCCAGGGCTACCCGGGCGTCACCGGCAACATCACGCTCGACGCGAACCGCAACGCGAGCAAGCCGGCCGTCGTGATCGAGGTCAAGGGCGGCAAGAAGGTCTACAACACCTCGATGAACCCGTAAGCACCGGCGTGTCCGAGTTCCTGCAGCAGCTCGTCAACGGGGTGACCTGGGGAAGCGTGTACGCCCTGATCGCGCTGGGCTACACGATGGTCTACGGCATCCTCCGGCTCATCAACTTCGCGCACGGCGACATCTACATGCTGGGCGCGTTCATCGGGCTGTACGCCTCGAACTGGCTGCGGGCGGGCGCCGACCCGAGTCCCGGCAAGGCGCTCGTGGTGCTGCTCGCGAGCATGGTCGGATGCGCGGCGATCGGGGTGGTGATCGAGCGCTTCGCGTACAAGCCCGTGCGTCGCTCGCCCCGGCTGTCGGCCCTCATCACCGCGATCGGCGTCTCGCTGCTGCTGGAGAACGGCGGCGTGCTCCTGTTCGGCGCCGATCCCAAGTTCTTCCCGCAGCTCATCCCGTCGCGCAACGTGCCGCTCGTCGCGGGCGTCGTGCTGAGCAACCAGCAGCTCATCGTGCTCGTCGTTTCGATCGTGCTCATGGTGCTGCTGCGGCTGCTCGTGCTCTACACGCGCGTCGGCAAGGCGATGCAGGCCGTCTCGCACAACCACATGGCCGCGTCGCTCATGGGCATCTCGGTGGACCGCATCATCACGTTCACGTTCATGATCGGCTCCGCGCTCGCCGCCGCCGCCGGCGTGCTCGTGGCGCTGCAGAGCCCGAAGATCGAGCCGTACATGGGCATCATGCCCGGGCTCAAGGCGTTCGTGGCCGCCGTGCTCGGCGGCATCGGCAACATCCCGGGCGCGGTGGTCGGCGGGCTCATCATGGGCGTCGCCGAGGTGCTCGTGACGGGCTACATCTCGCCCACCTACCGCGACGCGATCGCGTTCGTGCTGCTCATCGTCATCCTGCTGGTGCGCCCCGCCGGGATCTTCGGCAAGGCCGTCTCGGAGAAGGTGTGAGATGAGGCGCGTCGTGGTGCCGCTGGGGACGCTGGCCGCCCTGGTCGCGCTCGACGCGGTGCTGCCGCGGCTCGTCAACCCGTACATCTTCCAGGTGCTGATCCTGATCGGGATCAACATCATCCTCGCCGTCTCGCTCAACCTCGTGAACGGCTTCACCGGCCAGTTCTCGATCGGGCACGCGGGCTTCATGGCGGTCGGCGCGTACGCGTCGGCCATGTTCACGCTGACGCTGGGCCAGCACGCCGTTGCCGCGCTCGTCGCGGCGCACGTGCCGACGGCCGTGGCCGAGGGTGGCCTGCTGCTCGCCTCGCTGCTGCTGGGCGGCCTTCTCGCGGCGGTGTTCGGCTGGCTCGTCGGGCTGCCGAGCCTGCGGCTGCGCGGCGACTACCTCGCGATCGTGACCCTGGGCTTCGGCGAGATCATCCGCGTGCTCATCCTCAACATCGAGCCCATCG
>JBAIWU010000342.1:0-5244 GCA_037917155.1 Candidatus Eiseniibacteriota bacterium | reverse complement strand
CGCCACCTGAGAGCAGCCACAGCCCCTCGCCCGCCGCGTGGGCGACGCCGTCGCCGTACGCGAGCGAGCCCGCGGCGCGCGGCGCGCTCCACGTCGCGCCGTTGGGCAGCAGCGTCGCCCAGCTCGTCCCCTGATAGCCCGGCACGAGGCGCGCGATCTCGCGGAAGACGTCCTCGGCGGTGCGGTAGCGCCAGTCGGCGCCCAGCGCCTGCGCCACGGCCTGCAGCACCTCCCAGTCGGGGCGCGTGCCGCGCCGCGGCGAGATCGCCCGCGTCGTCTTCTGGATGCGGCGCTCGCAGTTGACGTGCGCGCCCTCCTTCTCGGCGAACGCCGAGACCGGGAAGACGACGCCCGCGCGCTTCGCAGTGGGCGTGAGGAAGAGCTCGCTCACGACCACGAAGTCGACCTTCTCGAGCGCGGCCTCGGCCTTCGCGCGGTCGGGCGCGCTCTTGAGCCAGTGGTCGCCCACGATCCACAGCGCGCGGATGCGCCCCGCGGCCGCCGCCTCGAGCACCTCGGGCGCCGAAAGGCCGGGCTGCGCCGGGAGCGCGCGGCCCCACGACTTCTCGAACGGCGCACGGCCGTCCGCGTCGCCCACCGGCACGTAGCCGGGCAGCACGTCGGGCGCCAGGCCCATGTCGAGCGCGCCCTGCGAGTTCGAATGCGGGCCCGCGTACATGACGCTCGAGCGCTCCGAGGTCAGCGCGCCCGTGGCCCACGCGAGGTTCTCGATCGCCTGCAGCAGCGCCGCGGCCTGCGGATGCTCCGCGACCGCGCGGCCGAACAGGATCGCCTTGCGGCCCGCCTCGCGCAGCCGCTTCGCGGCCGCCGCGACCGCCGCGGCGGGCACGCCCGTCTCGCGCTCGATCCGCTCGGGCGTCCACGGCGCGAGCGCCTGCTTGAGCGCGGGCAGTCCCCAGGCGGCCTCGGCCGCGAGCGCCTCGGGATCGCCGAGGTCGAGCGCCGCGCGCGTCAGCGCGTGCACGAGCGCCAGCTCGCCTCCCGGCGTCACCGCGAGGTGGGCGCCCCTGAACTTGGCGCGCGCGAGCTTCACGCGGCGCGGGTGGGCCACCGTGACGTGCAGGCCGCGCTGATGCCGGCCGCGGATCACCGTGGCCTGCGCGAATGGCGACTCGCCCTGCAGGTCGTCGAACAGCACGAGCACTTCCTGCGCCTCGACGAGATCCTCGAACGTGAGCCCGGGCCGTCCGCCGCCCGTGGCCTTGAGGATCGCCGCGCCCGGCACGGGTGCGGTGAAGCGCGTGCGCGCGTCGACGTTGTTGGTGCCGAGCACGCCCCGCGCGAGCTTCTGCAGCAGGTACTGCTCCTCGAGGTTCAGGTTCTCGCCGCCGAGGAACGCGACCGCATCGGGGCCGTGGGCCGCGACCGCGTCGCGGAAGCGCGCGGCGCTCTCGGCGACCGCGGCCTCGAAGCTCGCGGGCTGCAGCGTGCCGCCCTGGCGCACCAGCGGGGCGCCGAGCCGCTCGGCAGCGTTCACGAACTCGTAGCCGAAGCGACCGCGCACGCACAGGAACTCCTCGTTCACGCCACGGAACTCCGTGCCGCGCGCGCGCAGGATCTCCATGCCGCGCACGCCGAGGCGCACCGAGCAGCCGTTCGAGCAGTACGGGCAGATCGTGACGTGCTGGCGCAGGTCCCACGGGCGCGCCTTGAAGCGGTAGGGCAGCGCGGTGAGCGCGCCGACCGGGCAGACCTCGATGCAGTTGCCGCACTGCTCGCACTCGAGCGGCTGGCGGTTGAACGACGAGATCTCGGTACGGACACCGCGCTGGTGGGCGGTGAGCGCGTCCTCGCCCATCACCTCGCCGCAGTAGCGCACGCAGCGCATGCACACGATGCAGCGGTTCGCCTCCTTCTTGACGATCGGGCCCAGGTCCTCGGACTCGAACGTGCGCTTGGGGCTCTCCATGCGCGAGAAGTCCTGGCCGAACGCGAACGCGAGGTCCTGCAGCTGGCATTCGCCGCCCTCGTCGCACACCGGGCAGTCGAGCGGGTGGTTGACGAGCAGGAACTCCATCACGCCCTTGCGCGCCTTGGTCGCCTCCGCGGACTGCGTCCGCACGACCATGCCGTCGCTCACGGGGGTCGTGCAGCCCGTCTGCACCTTGGGCATCCACGCGATCACCGGCGCGCCGTCCGGCCCCGCGACGGGCTTGCGGTCCGGGCCCAGCTTCGGGGTACCGACCTCGACCACGCAGATGCGGCACGCGCCGAGCGGCTTCAAGTGCGAGTGCGAGCAGAACACCGGGATGTGGATCTCGGCCATGCGGGCCGCGTCGGTGATGAGCGTCCCCGCCGGGACCTCGACCGTGCGGTCGTCGATCGTGACTCGAACCATGCCGCTCACGCCATGACCTCCATGACCGACTGCCGGCGGCGGTTCACCAGACAGCGCTTGTGCTGGACGTGGTACTCGAACTCCGCCCGGAAGTGCTTGAGCATGCCCTGCACCGGCATCGCCGCGGCGTCGCCGAGGGCGCAGAAGGACTTGCCGAGGATGTTGTCCGCGATGTCCCCGAGCAGGTCGATGTCCGTCTCGCGGCCCTCGCCGTGCTCGAGGCGCTCGAGGATGGTCGTCATCCAGTACGTGCCCTCGCGGCACGGTGTGCACTTGCCGCACGACTCGTGCGCGTAGAAGCGGATCAGGTTCCAGAGCGCGTCGACCATGCAGGTCTGGTCGTCGATCACGATGACCGCACCGGAGCCGAGGAACGTGCCGGCCGCGTTCATCGACTCGTAGTCGAGGCCGGTGTCGAGCAGCGACGCGGGCAGGATCGGCACGGACGAGCCGCCGGGGATCACGCCCTTCACCGTCATCCCGTCGCGCATGCCGCCGCAGTACTCGGGCGACTCGATCAGCGTCCGCAGCGGCAGGCCGAGCGGCACCTCGTAGTTGCCGGGGCGCTTCACGGGACCCGAGACGCTCAGCACCTTGGTGCCGGCGCTCTTCTCGGTGCCCCACTGGCGGTAGAACGCGGCGCCGTGCTTCAGGATGTGCGGCACGTTCATGAGCGTCTCGACGTTGTTCACGACCGTCGGGCACGCATACAGGCCCTCGACCGCGGGGAACGGCGGCTTGAGCCGCGGCTGGCCGCGGAAGCCCTCGAGCGAGGACAGCAGCGCGGTCTCCTCGCCGCAGATGTAGGCGCCCGCGCCGAGGTGCGTGTACAGCTCGTATGCGAAGCCGGTGCCCGCGACGTTCCCGCCCAGCATGCCGGCGGCGCGCGCCTCGGCGATCGCCCGGTCGACGATCGCCTTCACGTACGCGAACTCGCCGCGGAAGTAGATGTAGCCCGCGTTCGACCCGATCGAGTAGCCCGCGAGGATCATGCCCTCGATGAGCAGGTGCGGGTTGAGCACCATGAGCTCGCGGTCCTTGAACGTGCCCGGCTCGGACTCGTCCGCGTTGCAGACGATGTACCTGGCCTTGGGGCTGTTCTTGGGGACGAAGCTCCACTTGAGCCCGGCGGGGAACCCGGCGCCGCCGCGGCCGCGCAGGCCCGAGGCCTTCACGATCTCGATGCACTCGTCGGGCGTCTTCTTGCCGATCGTGGCCGCGAGCGACTCGTAGCCGCCCAGCCTCCGGTACGTCTCGATCCCGGCCAGGCCCGGCGTGTCGATGTCCTTGAACAGCAGCAGTCCGCGGCTCACGTGAGCTTCTCCAGCAGCGCGTCGACCT
Source organism: Candidatus Eiseniibacteriota bacterium (assembly GCA_037917155.1). Classification (GTDB taxonomy): domain Bacteria; phylum Eisenbacteria; class RBG-16-71-46; order RBG-16-71-46; family RBG-16-71-46; genus CAIXRL01. The sequence continues at coordinate 1,544 of JBAIWU010000342.1, read as the reverse complement.
TCGCCTCGTCGAGGTTCTCGTGGTAGTCGAGGTTCACCTGCATGCACGGCCCGCCCCCGCACGCGGCGAGGCACTCGACGCGCCGCAGCGTGAAGCGGCCGTCCGGCGTCGTCTGGCCGTGCCCGATCCCGAGCTTCTGCTCGAGGTGGCGGAACAGCCGGTCGGAGCCCATGAGCGAGCACGACAGCGTCATGCACACCTGCAGGTGATGCCGGCCGACGGGCGCCAGGTTGAACATGGTGTAGAAGGTGGCGACGCCGAACACCTCCGGCGCGGGCAGCTCGAGCGTGTCCGCCACGAGCCGGAGCGCCGCGGGCGGGAGCCAGCCCCACGAGCGCTGCGCGATCCAGAGCAGCGGCAGGATGGCGGAGCGCTTCACCGGGTAGTGCGAGATCGCCTCGGCCACCTCGGCCCGGACGCTCTCCGGCCACTCGAGCACGGCCGGCGAGTCCACCGGCATCACGGGCGCATGACTCATCGGTCCACCTCGCCGAGCACGATGTCGATGCTGCCGATCGCCGCGATGACGTCGGCGATCAGGCCGCCGCGGATCATGACGGGCAGGGCCTGCAGGTTGATGAACGAGGGCGAGCGGACCTTCATGCGCCACGGGCGCGCGGTGCCGTCGCTGACGAAGTAGAAGCCGAGCTCGCCCTTGGGGGCCTCGACCGCCGCGTAGGCCTCGCCCACCGGCGGGAAGAAGCCGTGCGCCACGATCTTGAAGTGGTGGATCAGGGCCTCCATCGAGGTCTTGACCTCGGCCTTCTCGGGCAGCACGTACTTGAAGTCGCGCACGCGGTACGGGCCCGTCTCGCCCAGCTCGCGGATGCGGGCGATGGCCTGCTTGGCGATCCGCGTCGACTGCCGCATCTCGGCCACGCGCACCCGGTAGCGGTCGTACGCGTCGCCGACCGTGCCGACCGGGACCTCGAAGTCGTAGGTCTCGTAGCCCGAGTACGGCTCCGCCTTGCGCAGGTCCCACTTCACGCCCGAGCCGCGCAGCGCCGGGCCGGTCAGGCCCCACGCCACCGCGTCGCGGGCCGAGATGATCGCGACGCCCTTCGTGCGCGCGAGCCAGATGGGGTTCTTCGTGAGCAGGGCCTCGTATTCGTCGATGTGCGCGGGCATCTCGTCGACGAACGTCTCGCAGCGGTCAAGCAGGCCCTCGGGGATGTCCATGGCGAGCCCGCCGACGCGGAAGTACGAGGCGGTCATGCGCGCGCCGCTGACCTGCTCGTAGATCGAGAGGATCTTCTCGCGCTCGCGCCACGTGTACCAGAACACGGTCAGCGCCCCGAGGTCGATCGCGTGCGTGCCCATCCACACCGCGTGCGAGCTGATGCGCGTCAGTTCGGTGAGCAGCACGCGGATCGCCTGGACGCGCGCCGGCGGCTCGATGCCGAGCAGCTTCTCGACGGCGAGGCAGAACGCGAGGTTGTTCGAGAGCGGCGAGATGTAGTCCATCCGGTCGGTCTGCGGGATGGACTGCGTGTACGTCTTGTACTCCGCCTGCTTCTCCATGCCCGTGTGCAGGTAGCCGATCA
>JBAIWU010000341.1:0-3146 GCA_037917155.1 Candidatus Eiseniibacteriota bacterium | reverse complement strand
CGGCCCCGCCGACGGCGGCGGGGGCGCCGGCCGGGGAGCGCGCTCGGGGCGCCCGCCCTCGTGGCGGTGCTCGCGCCCGCCGCGATCCCGCAGCTCGCGCGGCTCCGACGACTGCCGGCGGTGGTAGTCGAAGTCGGGGACCTGCACGCGAACGAGCGACTTGCCGAGGAAGCGCTCGATCGCCTCGACGTCCTTGCGCTCCTCGGGGCTCATCAGCGTGAACGCGTCGCCGGTCGCGTCCGCGCGGGCCGTGCGGCCGACGCGGTGCACGTAGTCCTCGGGCGTGTGCGGCACGTCGAAGTTGATGACGTGCGTGATGTCCTGCACGTCGATGCCGCGCGAGGCGATGTCCGTCGCCACGAGGATCTGCGTGCGGCCGCGCTTGAGGTCGCGCAGCGCGCGCTCGCGCTGGCTCTGCGAGCGGTTGCCGTGCAGCGCCGCCACGCCGTGGCCGCGCCGTTCGAGCTGGCGCGCCAGCCGGTCGGCACCGTGCTTCGTGCGCGTGAACACGATGACGCTGCCCATGGCCTCGCGTCGGAGCATCTCGTCGAGCATGTCCGTCTTGAGGTGCTTGGGCACCGGGTAGACGGCCTGCGTGATGCCGGCGACCGTCCGCGACGTGGGCGCCAGGTCGAGCCGCACGGGGTCCTTGAGCGCCTCGGACGCCACCTTGTTGAGGTCGGGCGGCATCGTCGCCGAGAAGACGAGCGTCTGCCGGTTTCGGGGCAGCAGCCGCAGGATGCGCCGCAGATCCGGCGCGAAGCCCATGTCGGTCATGCGGTCCGCCTCGTCGAGCACGAGGAACTCGATGTCCTCGAACGCGACGCTCTGGCGGCCGTGGAGGTCGAGCAGCCGGCCCGGCGTCGCGACGAGCAGGTCGACGCCCTCGTGCCGGAGCATGCGCTCCTGCGGCTCGATGCGGACGCCGCCGTACGCCACGCCGCAGCGCAGCCGCGTGAAGCGCGCGTAGTCGCGCGCGGCGGTCTCGACCTGCGCGGCCAGCTCGCGCGTGGGCACGAGCACGAGCGCGCGCAGGGAGGGCCGGCCCTCGAGCAGCAGGGAGAGGATGGGCAGCACGAACGCCGCGGTCTTGCCGCTGCCTGTCTGGGCGGCGCCGATGAGGTCGTGGCCTTCGAGGATGAGCGGGATCGCGCGCTGCTGGATCGGAGTCGGGGTCTCGTAGCCGGCGGCGCGCACGCCGCGGAGCAGCGGCGCGGCCAGGCCGAGCGTCGTGAAGGGCAAGGGTCCTCCGGGGATGGCGGGCAGGGCCTCCGATCGTCGGGGCCGCGCGGCCATCGTCTCGGGCGAGCTTATGCCATGCGGCGGTGGTGGCGCCACCCGCGCGCCACGCGCGCTCGCGCCCCGATCGCGCCCGGGGCGCGGTGGGGACGTCGCCGGCGGCGGGCGGCGCACGTTCGCGCCCGCCGCCAGCCGGGCGGCGCGCTACGCGGCCTCGCCCTCCGCGCCGGCGACCCGCTCGCGGAGCCGCCTCAGCGCCCGCGCGCGGATCTGCGAGACGCGCGACCCCGACACATGCAGGACCTCGCCGATCTGGTGTGGGTCCAGCCCCTCGAGGTAGCCGAGCGACAGCACGAGGCGGTCGCGCTCGGCGAGGTGGTCGAACGCTTCGCCCAGCCCGGCCGGCGCCTCGTTCCCGCCGGGCACATCCCCGGGGTCACCGTCGGGTGCGCCGTCGACACGCCCCGCGGATGGCGGCGTCGCCTCGCGCTTGCGCAGCTCGTCGAGCATGGCGCTGCGGATGCGCGGCGTGGCGAACGCGCCGAACGCGATGCCGCACCCGGGATCGTAGCCCTCGAGCGCCTGCACGAGGCCCAGCGTGCCCGCGCCGATCAGCTCGTCGATCTCGACCTCGCGCGGGATCCGGCGCGCGAGCCGGTGCGCGCCGTGATGGACGAGGCCGATGTAGCGGTCGAGCAGCTGCGTGCGCTCACGGCTGTGCCCGGTCCGTCGGTACCGGTTCCACAGCGCGTCGATGGAGTCCGTCATGCGCCCTGTCCCCCCCCCCGGGTCCGTCCGCGCCACGCACCCCCACCCCGCGCCGGCCGTGCCTGCGCTCCGGCCCGCCGCGACGCGGCGCCTTCGATCGACGACTGGACGACCCGCCTCGTGCTCATCGGCGCTCGCGCGGGTCACCATCACGTCGATCGGCGGCGACGGGGCTTTCCACCCACGTCGAGCCGGGCGAGCGGGTGCGCACGCCCGGACCGCGGGCAGCCGGTCGCGGCCGGACCCGCCGTCCTCTCAAGCACGCGCGACGCGCCGCCGATACTCCCCGCGAACGTGGTGGCTCGTTCCGGCCCGGGGCGCAGACCGCGTACCCGCGCCCGCACGACGACGTGCCGTGGCCGCCACGGCGGGGAACGCGATGACCTTCCGCACGACGTCGCCCGGCCGGACGCCGCACGTCGCGCCCGAGCGCGCCGCCTGCGCGGGCAGCCACGACGCGGAGCAGCCCTCCGCCGATGTCCGCGAGCCGCAGCCGCTCGATGGCGCGGGCGGCGGCCCCTCCGCCGAGCTCCCGGCGAGCCGGCTGCGCGAGGTGCTCGACCGCGTCACCGGCGGGCACTACGACCGTCCCGAGGTGAAGGGACAGGTCATCCGCAGGATCGCACGGGACCTGTGACATCCCCTTCCACCACGAGGATCGCGCCGCCATGAAGTGCCTCGTCGTCGACGACTCCGCCATCACGCGGCGGATCCTGGGCAACAGCCTTCGCGCCATCGGCTTCGACACGATCCTCGAGGCCGGGGACGGCCGGCAGGCGCTCCAGGTCTGCACCCCGGACGTGGACATCGTCCTCACCGACTGGAACATGCCGGGCATGCCGGGCGTCGAGCTCGTGCGCAGACTGCGCGGCGATCCCGCGCTGGGCGGCATCCCGGTGCTCCTCATCACCACGCGGGCCGCGAAGGACGACGTCGTCGAGGCCGCCCAGGCCGGCGTCGACGGCTACGTGATCAAGCCGTTCACGCCCGAGGTCCTCAAGCAGAAGATCGAGGAGGCCATGGGCCGCTCGCGCGGCACCGGCACGGACGGCTGAGCCCGCCCCCACGCGCCTCGCCCGCGCCCGGACCCGCCCGGTCGCAGGCGCCTTCGTTCGGGCCGGGAGGCCCGCACACGCTCA
>JBAIWU010000340.1:0-5978 GCA_037917155.1 Candidatus Eiseniibacteriota bacterium | reverse complement strand
GGCTCGACTACACCGTGCTGCGCTACCCCAACGTCTACGGCCCGCGCCAGAACCCGCACGGCGAGGCCGGCGTCAACGCCATCTTCATCGGCCTCATGCTGGCCGGGACGCGCCCGCGCATCTTCGGTGACGGCACCGCCGTGCGCGACTACCTCTACGTGGACGACGTCGTGGAGGGCAACGTGCTCGCGCTCGAGAAGGGCGGCGGCGAGATGGTCAACCTGGGAACCGGCGTCGGCACGAGCGTCAACGACATCGTGCGCGAGCTGAAGGCCATCACCGGCTTCGCCGGGGACGCGATCCACGACGCCGCACGGCCCGGGGAGGTGCAGCGCATCTACCTCGACGCCTCGCGCGCGAAGCGGGTGCTGGGCTGGGCGCCGAAGGTGCCGTTCGCCGAGGGCCTGCGGCGCACGGTCGAGTGGTCGCGCCACCACCCGCTGCCGGCGAAGCGCTGAGCCGGCGCGGCGCGTCCGTGCGCCCGGCGCCACGCATCCCGGTCGCCGGCGCGCGTGCGGAACCGCGGCGCGGTAGCATGCGCGCATGACGTCCGCGCCCGAGCGCTTCCGCCTCGAGATCACGGTCCGGCCCGAGGACATCGACGAGCTGGGCCACGTGAACAACGTCGTCTTCCTGCGCTGGGTCCAGGACGTCGCCGTGGCGCACTGGCGCGCGCGGGCGCTCCCCGAGGACCAGGCCGCGATCGTCTGGGTCGTGATCCGGCACGAGATCGACTACCGCCGCCCCGCGTTCCTCGGCGACGCCCTCGTGGCGGAGACGTGGGTCGGCCCCGCCTCGCGCAGCGCGTTCGAGCGCAACACGCGCATCGCGCACGCGGGCGACGGCCGCGTGCTGGTCGAGGCGCGCACGCTGTGGTGCCCGCTCGACGCCGCGACGCTGCGCCCGACCGAGCCGGGGGCCGGCGTGCGCGCGCGCTTCGCGATCCCCGGCACGCTCGAGCGGTAGGGCCCCGCGAGGCGCGAACGGGCGGCCGTCGGTCCGGGGCCGATGCCGGGTGCGGCTCGCTACCAGATGCGCGCGCGCTGCTCCTGGCGCCGCACCATCGGGTCGCCCTCCCGGCACCCGAACGCCCTGGCGAACTCCTCGAGGTTCGAGAGCGGGCCGTTCACGCGCCACTGCGCGGGCGAGTGCGGGTCGGTCTCGACCTGCGTTCGCAGGTCCTCGGGCTTCTGGAGGGTGCGCCAGACGCGCGCCCACGCGAGGAAGAACCGCTGCTCGGGCCAGAGCCCGTCGCGACGCACACGCGGCCGGCCCGCGGTCGCCCTCTCGAACGCGGCGTAGGCGACCGCGAGCCCGCCGAGGTCGGCGATGTTCTCCCCGAGCGTCGCGCGGCCGTTCAGGTGCAGCGAGTCGAGCACGGTGTAGGCGTCGAACTGCGCCGCCACCTGGTCCGCCCGTTCGCGGTAGCGGTTCGCGTCCGCCCCGGTCCACCAGTCGCGCAGGTTGCCCTTCGGGTCGAACTGGCGCCCGCGGTCGTCGAAGCCGTGCGTCATCTCGTGCCCGATCACCGCGCCGATGGCGCCGTAGTTGAGCGCATCGTCCCACGCGGGATCGTAGAACGGCGGCTGCAGGATGCCGGCGGGGAAGTTGATGCTGTTGAACGACGACGAGTAGTACGCGTTCACGGTCGGGGCGGTCATCGTCCACTCGCGCTTCTCGACCGGCCGGCCGATCCGCGCGAGCGTGCGGGCGATCTCCCAGCGCGTCGTCGCGCGGCGGTTCGCCGGCCACGACGTCCGGACGATCGGCACGCCGGCGTAGTCGCGCCACTTGTCCGGGTAGCCGATCTTCTCCGCGAACGCCGCGAGCTTCTCGCGCGCGGCCCGCTTCGTCGTGTCGCTCATCCACGCGAGCGCGCCGATCCGGTCGCCGAGCGCGGCCTCGAGGTTCCTCACCATCGCGAGCGCGCGCGCCCGCGCCTCGGGGCCGAAGCGCTCGCGCACGAACGCCTGCCCGAGCAGGTCGCCGAGGTCGGCGTCGGTCGCGGCGATGCAGCGCTTCCAGCGGGGCAGCAGCTCGGTCGCGCCGGTCAGGCGCCGGCGCCACGCGAAGTCCTCGTCCACGGTCGCGCGATCCAGCATCGGCGCCGCGTCGTCCAGCACGTGCCAGCGCAGGTACGCCTGCCAGTCCGCGAGCGGCGTGCCGGTGACGAGCGCCGCGAACGCGCGCAGGAAGTCCGGCTGCATGACGTTGACGGAGTCGGGCGCGCGCAGGCTCCGCCGCGCGAGGTACGCGCCCCAGTCGAATCCCGGCGTCCACGCGCGCAGCGTGTCGAACGGCACCTTGTGGTAGACCGCCCGCGGGTCGCGCCGCTCCGCGCGCGTCATGGAGGCCTGCGCCAGCGCCGTCTCGAGCGCCATCACGCGGCGCGCCTCGCCGTCGGCATCCGCGCGCCCCAGGCGCCGGAGCATGTTCGCGACGTGCGCGACGTAGGCCTGCCGCAGGGACGCGGAGACGGAGTCGGGTCTGAGGTAGTAGTCGCGCTCGGGCATTCCGAGCCCGCCCTGCGTGGCGATCGCGATCGTGAGGTCGCTCCGCCGCGCGTCGGCCGCTGCGAAGAACCCGAAGCCCGCGGGCACGCCGGAGGCGTGCAGCCATCCGAGCTGCGCCGCGAGGTCCGTGGTCGACGTCATCGAGGCGACGCCGTCGAGGTCCGGCTGGAGGGGTGCGAGGCCCGCGTGCTCGGCCGCCTCCGAATCGAGGCACGCGGCGTAATAGTCGCCGAGCCGGCGCGCGTCGCCGCCGGCCGTCGCGCCCGCGGCGGAAGCGTCGCGCTCGAGGATGCCGCGCAGGACGATCTCGTTGCGGTCCGCCAGCTCCTGGAAGCCGTCGTACTCGCTGTAGCCCGGCGGCATCGGGGTGTGCTCGAGCCAGTGGCCCTCGGCGTAGCGATAGAAGTCGCGGCACGGCGAGCAGGTCGTGTCCATGTCGCCGCGATTCCAGAACGGGGGTCCGGCGGCGCGAGCCGGCGCCGCGAGGAGGACGAGCAGCGCGAGTGCGGCCAGCGGGCGGGGAGTCATCGCGTACCTCGGGGGTGGGGGAGCGGCCGGCGGACGCGGCGCGCCGCCGGCCGTCCAGGAATCGAGGAGCGGCGCTACCAGATGCGCGCGCGCAGCTCCTGCCTGCGGACCATCGGGTCGCCGTCCTTGCACCCGAACGCCTTCGCGAACTCGTCCAGGTTCGAGAGCGGCCCGTCGACGCGCCAGTGCCCGGGCGCGTGCGGGTCGGTGTTGACCTGCGTGCGTGCGGCCTCGGGGCGCTGCAGCCGGCGCCAGATGCGCGCGTAGGCGAGGAAGAAGCGCTGCTCGGGCGTGAAGCCCTCGACGAGGCCGGGCGCGGGCTTGCCCGCGAGCTCCTTCTGCAGCGCCGCGTACGCGAGCGCCAGCCCGCCCAGGTCGGCGATGTTCTCGCCCAGCGTCAGCCGCCCGTTGACGTGCACGGTGTCGAGCACGGTGTAGCTGCTGAACTGCTCGGCGACCTTGTTCGCGCGATCCTTGTAGCGCTCGGCGTCCTCGGCCGCCCACCAGTCGCGCAGGTTGCCCTTCGGGTCGAACTGGCGGCCCTGGTCGTCGAAGCCGTGCGTCATCTCGTGGCCGATGACCGCGCCGATGGCGCCGTAGTTCACGGCGTCGTCCCACGACGGGTCGTAGAAGGGCGGCTGCAGGATGCCGGCGGGGAAGTTGATGCTGTTGAGCGTCGGGCTGTAGAACGCGTTCACCGTGGGCGGCGTCATGAACCACTCGCCGCGCTCGGTGGGCTTGCCGATCTTGTTGAACTGGCGGGCGACCTCGAACGTGCGCACGGCCTGCCGGTTCGCGAAGAACGGGCCGCGCGCGAGCGTGACGCCCGAGTAGTCGCGCCACTTGTCCGGGTAGCCGATCTTCTCGGCGAACGCGGCCAGCTTGACCCGCGCGGCCTGGCGCGTGGCGTCGCTCATCCACTCGAGCACGCCCAGCCGGTCGTTGAGCGCCGCCTCGAGGTTGTGCACGAGCCGCAGCGCGCGCGCCTTGGCCTCGGGCGAGAAGTGCTCCTTCACGTACGCCGCGCCGAGCAGGTCGCCCAGGCCCATGTCCGTCGCGCGCAGGCAGCGCTTCCAGCGCGGCTGCAACTCGGTGACGCCCGAGAGCACGCGGTTGAAGCGGAAGTCCTCCTGCACGAACGCCGAGCTCAGGGTGGGCATGCCGTCCTCGAGCACGCGCCAGCGCAGGTACGCCTTCCACGCGGGCAGCGGCGTGGCGGCCACGAGCGAGTCGAGACCCTTGAAGAACGTCACCTGCGCCACGTTGAGCGAGTCGAACTTCGGGCCGTTCCGCTTCGCCACGTACGTGTTCCAGTCGAAGGACGGCGTCAGCTTCGCGAGCTCCGCGAGCGGCATCTTGTGGTAGTTGGCGTTGGGATCGCGGCGCTGGACGTTCGTGTACGAGGCGCGGGCGAGCGCCGTCTCGATCGACATGATGCGGTCGGCGTCGGCGCGGGCATCGGCCTCCGACGTGCCGAGGAGCTGGAACGAGCGCACGATGTGGTCGACGTACTCGCGCCGCGTCGCGACGGTCGCGGAGTCGCGGCGCAGGTAGTACTCGCGCTCCGGCAGGCCGAGCCCGCCCTGCGCGGCGCTCGCGATCATCATGTCGCTGTTCTTGATGTCCTGCGACGCGCCGAACATGAACAGCGCGCGCACGCCGTGCGCGTGCAGCCACGCGACCTGCGTCGGGAGCTCGGAGACGCCCTGCATGCCGTCGACCGCCGTCAGCAGCGGCTGCAGCGGCTTCGCGCCCTCCTTCTCGGCCTCGACCGAGTCCATGCACGTGCCGTAGTAGGTGCCGAGCTTCCACGTGTCGCTGCCGGGCCGGGCCGCCTTGTCGTGCGCGGCCTTCTCGAGGATCTCGTAGAGCGCGGTCTGGTTGCGCTCGGCCAGCTCGTTGAAGCTGCCCCACGAGGACTGGGTCCCGGGGATCGTGTGCGTCCTCGTCCAGCCGCCGTTGGCGTACTGGTCGAAGTCGCGGCACGGCGAGCAGGTCGTGTCGAAGCTCTGGGGCTCGAAGACGACGGGCCGGGCGGTGCCGGCGGCGTGGGCGCACGTCGCGATCGCCAGCGCGGCCGCGGCGAGCAGCGGGGGAATGCAGGTCTTCTTCATCGTGAGGGTGACCTCGGTGGCGAGGGAGGCTGCGGTGCGAGCGGGCGGGTGGCCGTCCGCGTGGGCGTCGATCCCGGCACGCTAGGCCAGCCGCGCGCGGACGCGGGCGCGAAACCGCACGAGCGCGCCGGGACGCGCGCCGAGTGCGCCGGCGCGACATGCGAATCGTTCTGGCCCGCGCCGGCAGTGCGCCTTTAGGATGCGCGCGCGGCAGCGCTCCGCCGCCGGAAGGGCCGCGAGCGGGACATCCCAGGGAGGATCGGCACATGGGAATGCTGGAAGGCCTGCTGGGGCAGGTGACCTCGTCGCTCACGGGCGCCGCCGGGCAGCAGGGCGGGCTTGCGGGCTCGGTGCTCGGCATGCTCACGAGCGGGCAGGGCGGCGTGCAGGGTTTCGTCCAGGCGATGGAGCAGCAGGGCCTCGGCCACCTCGCCGCGTCGTGGGTCGGCAACGGCGCGAACCTGCCGATCTCTCCCGAGCAGGTGCAGAGCGTGCTCGGGGACGCGAAGCTGCAGGAGCTCGCGGCGCAGCACGGGCTGAACGTGCAGGAGCTGACCTCGCACCTGGCGCAGATCCTGCCCGTCGCCGTGGACAAGCTCACGCCCGGGGGCGCCGTGCCGGCCGCCGGCGGAGCCGGCGGGCTCGGCGGCCTGCTGGGCGGGTTGCTGGGCGGCAACAACCCGGGCTAGGCGTCGGCGCGGCGCGCGGCGGGCCGGCCGCGCGCCGTCGCGTCAGCGCGTCAACCGGAACGCGAACGCCCCGCGCCACGGCCGCTGCTGCGCGCCCTCGACGTTGCCCGCGTTCGCGACCCACTCGCGCCCGA
>JBAIWU010000339.1:0-3276 GCA_037917155.1 Candidatus Eiseniibacteriota bacterium | reverse complement strand
CGCGCGCGGTGCCGGGAGCGATCCCGGCCCCGCGCGCGCGGGTGTCGTCAGCGCGCCATGCGCCCGGCGGCGGCGTACCGGTCCAGCCACGAGAGCACCTTCTTCCAGCCCTCGTGATGGCCCTCGCGCCCCTCGACCGTGGCGAACCCGGTATGGGTCAGCCGCAGCCGCGTGCCGGAGCCCGCGGGCGCGAGCTCGACCAGAACGTTCGTGGTGCGGCCGCCGTCCCAGCTCGCGACCCACGTGAACCCGAGGCGGCTCGGCCGCTCGACGACCGTGTACTCCCCGCCCACCTCCCACGGCCCCTCCATCTTGCCGCCGGCCGTGCCGTGGCAGTGCCAGCGGCCCCCCGGCCGCACGTCGCAGCTCCAGTCGCGCGTGCGGTAGGTGGCGTCGTCGCCCCACCACTCGGCGAGCTGCGCGGGATCGGTCCACGCGTCGAACACGCGCTCCGGCGGCGCCTCGATGTCGATCTCGACGATGATCTGGTGCTCGGGCATCACGATCTCCTTTCTCGTTCCTCGACGAAGGCCTTCAGGTTGCGCAGCTTGTGCAGCCACATGTGGCGGTACGAACCGATCCACTCGTCGGCGAGGCGCAGCGGCTCGGCGTTGAGCTCGTAGATGCGCCGGCGTCCCTCCCTCCGTTCCCGCACGAGGTCCGCCTCGCGCAGCGCCCGCAGGTGCTTCGAGACCCCCGGCCGCGTGATCCGGAACTCGCCCGCGATGGCCCCCGCCGGCTGCCGGCCGTGACTGAGCAGCCCCAGGATCGCGCGCCTCGTCGGGTCGGCGAGGGCCCTGAACACCTCCTGCTGGGCCCGATCTTTGGTAACCATTGGTTCACCTTTCAATTCATTGGGTGCGGAGATTTCTGAAAGGATTCCTCTTTTATGTAACTATTAGGTTACTCATCGGGGTGCGTTCCGTCCAGCGGTTTCTCCGGTCCGGGTCCCGCGGACAGCGCTCGAGCACGGCGGCGGCGGCGCGTGGGTGGCCGGACCGATCGCGGCGCGCCTTCGGACCGAGCGGCGCGTGCGCCGCGGCTCAGCGGCGCTTCGCGCCCGGCTCGCGCACCTGCACGAACTCGAAGCCGAAGCGGCCCTTGATGCACAGATGGCCGCTCGTCACGTCGTGGTCCAGCGGCGAGGTGACCTTGACGATCGTGTTGTCCTGCACGTGCAGGTCGAGGTTGCAGCCCACGCCGCAGTACGTGCACACCGTGCGCGTGACGGTCTGGCGCGCCTCGTCCCAGCGGCCCGCCTCCCGCAGGTCGTGCTCGCGCTTGGGCACGAGCGCGCCCGTCGGGCAGACGCCGATGCAGTTGCCGCAGTAGACGCACGCCGAGTCGGTCAGCGGCACGTCGAACTCGGTCGCGATGCGCGCGTCGAAGCCGCGCCCGGCGACCGCGATCGCGAACGTGTTCTGCGCGTCCTCGCCGCAGGCCTCGACGCACTTGTAGCAGAGGATGCAGCGCGCGTAGTCGCGCACGTAGAGCTCGTTGTCCACCTTGACCGGCTGCGCCACGGTCTGCGCGACGGCCGGGTCGGGTGCGTGGTGGTGCCCGGCGTGCGCGGCGTCGCGCGCCCCGGCGGGCGCGGGCGGGGCCGGCGGCCCGAAGCGCTCCGGGTCGGCTTCGTACTCCTCCATCCAGCGCTGCAGCTCCGGCCCCGCGCGCGAGAGGTCCACCGACGAGCCGAGCAGCTCGAGGACGAGCTTGCGCGCGTGCCGCACGCGGTCGGAGTCGGTCTTGACGACCATCCCCGGCTCGACGCGTCGCGAGCACGAAGGCACGAGCGCGCGCGCGCCCTCGAGCTCGACGACGCAGATGCGGCACGCGTTGACGGGCGTCAGCGTCTCGAGGAAGCACAGCGTCGGCGTGTCGATGCCCTGCGCACGCAGCGTCTCGAGCAGCGTCGCGCCGGGGCGCGCCTCGACGCGCACGCCGTCGACCGTGATCGGCACGGCGGCCGCGGGCGGCGCCACGGGCGCGCGCGTCGGCGTCGCGCTCATCGCCCCGCTCCGCCGAGCAGGTCGAGCTTCCGGATCGCCGAGCGCACCGCGACCATGGCCGTGTGCCCGAGGCCGCAGATCGAGGCGTCGCGCATGACGCGATCGAGGTCGTCGAGCAGCGCCAGCTCCGTGTCCACGTCCACGCCGCCGCGCGCGAGCCGGTGCAGCGCCTCCTCCTGCCGCACCGTGCCGACGCGGCACGGCACGCACTGGCCGCACGACTCGTCGCGGAAGAAGCGGGCGATGCGCAGCACGATCGCGCGCATGTCGACCGTGTCGTCGAACACCATGACCACGCCCGAGCCCAGCGAGGCGCCGATCTCGGCCGTGCCCTCGAACGTGAGCGGCACGTCGATCTCGTCGGGCGTCACGAACGAGCCCGCGGCGCCGCCCAGCAGCACCGCCTGCAACGGGCGCCCGTCGCGCACGCCGCCCGCGAGCGCGAGCAGCTCGCCGAGCGTGGCGCCGAACGGCAGCTCGTACAGGCCCGGGCGCGTGACGCGCCCCGAGACGCAGAAGAGCTTGGGGCCCTTCGAGCCCGTCGTCCCCTCGGCGGCGTACGACGCGCCGCCCTCGCGCAGCACCTCGAGCACGTTGACCAGCGTCTCGACGTTGTTGATCGCGGTCGGCAGAGCGAACAACCCCTCGCTCACCGGGAACGGCGGCTTGTTGCGCGGCTCGCCGCGGTAGCCCTCGATCGAGTTGAAGAGCGCCGTCTCCTCGCCGCAGATGTACGCGCCTGCGCCCATCCGCAGCTCGACGTCGAACGCGAAGCCGCCGTGGCCCATGACCGCCGCGCCCAGCAGGCCGGCCGCGCGCGCCGCCGCGATCGCGTGCGCGAGCCGCGCGTGCGCCTCGGGGTACTCGCCGCGGATGTAGATCCAGCCGCGCTCGGCGCCCGTGGCGAGCCCCGCGATCGTGAGCGACTCGACCACCGCGAACGGGTCGCCCTCCATGAGCACGCGGTCCTTGAACGTGCCGGGCTCGGACTCGTCGGCGTTGCACACGACGTGGTGCGGGCGCTTGGGCGCCGCCGCGACCGCGGTCCACTTGCGCCCGGTCGGAAACGCCGCGCCGCCGCGGCCCACGAGCTGCGACGCCGCGACCTCGCGCAGCACGCCCTCGGGGCCCAGCGCGATCGCGCGCGCGAGAGCCTCGTAGCCGCCGTGCGCGCGGTAGTCCGCGAGGCTCGCGGGATCGGTCGTGCCGACGCGGCGCAACAGGCGCAACGCCTCCTCGCCCCGCTGCGGCGGCGGCGCGTCGGCCC
>JBAIWU010000338.1:0-1731 GCA_037917155.1 Candidatus Eiseniibacteriota bacterium | reverse complement strand
CGCGAGAAGCAGTTCATGAAGATCATCTCGCTCGCTCCGGAGGTGATCTGATGGCGATCAAGATCCGCAAGGGCGACACGGTCATCGTGGTCGCCGGTGACGACAAGGGCAAGACCGGTCGCGTGCTGTCGGTGGACGCCGAGAAGCGGCGCGTGATCGTCGAGAAGGTGAACTTCGTGAAGCGGCACACCAAGCCCCGCGGCCAGGGCCAGCAGGGCGGCATCCTCGAGAAGGAGGCCCCCGTGCACATCTCCAACGTGATGCTCTTCGACCCGAAGGCGGGCAAGGGCGTGCGCGTCGGGACCCGGACCACGAAGGACGGCAAGCGCGAGCGCGTCTCGCGCGCGACGGGCGAGACGGTGGGCAAGGCGGACTAGGCGTACCGGCGACGCGCGGCCCCCGGGCCGCGGCGGTCGCGAAGCCCACCGCGGGTGGGCGGGTCGTTCCCAGGCACCAGGGTCGCGGGAACGGCCGGAGACGACCCTGGAGAGTCGAGATCCATGGCGGAAGAAAAGAAGAGCAAGGGCGGCAAGGTCGGCAAGGCCGAGGCCAAGGGCGGCAAGGGCGGCGGGAACGTGTCCTTCGACGTGGTCGAGGGGCGTCCCACGCGGCTCGCCGGCAAGCCCCGCATCGCGGTCCACTACGACGAGAAGGTGCGCCCGGCGCTCGTGCAGAAGTTCGGCTACACGAGCGTCATGCAGGCGCCCCGGTTCGTGAAGATCGTCGTCAACAGGGGCGTCGGCGACGCCACGCTGGACGTGAAGAACATGGACGCTGCCGTCAACGAGCTGGCCCAGATCACCGGCCAGCGCCCGTCGGTGCGCAAGGCGAAGAAGGCGATCTCCAATTTCAAGCTGCGCGCCGGGCTGCCGGTCGGCTGCATGGTGACCCTCCGGGGCGCGCGCATGTTCGAGTTCTACGACCGCCTGATCAACGTGGCGGTGCCTCGCATCCGCGACTTCCGCGGCCTGTCGCCGCGCTCGTTCGACGGGCGGGGCAACTATTCGGTGGGTTTCACGGAGCAGATCATCTTCCCCGAGATCAACATCGAGAAGATCGGCAAGGTCCGCGGCATGGACGTGACCATCGTCACGACCGCGCGGACCGACGAGGAAGGACGCGAGCTGCTCCGGCTCATGAACATGCCGTTCCGTCAGCGGTAGCAGGACCCAGGAGAACGTTCCGTGGCCAAGAAGTCGATCGTCGAGAAGTGGAAGCGCACCCCGAAGTTCAAGGTGCGCGCGTACAACCGCTGTCATCGCTGCGGGCGCCCGCGGGCGTTCCTGCGTGACTTCGGGATGTGCCGCATCTGCTTCCGTGAGCTGGCGCTGTCCGGGCAGATCCCGGGCGTCGTCAAGTCGAGCTGGTGAAGCGGCGCGGCCGGGCGCCGCGCCGGTCCGGGCCTCCCGTTCGCGGGCGGTCCATGACGTGCCCCTCGCGGGCACACGAATCAGGCTGCAACGGCCTCGGGCCGTTGGACGCTGGTTTCGGGAGGTCGTGAATGTCGGTCAGTGATCCCGTTGCGGACTTCCTCACGTGCATCCGCAACGCCATCGGCGCGAAGCACCGCAAGGTCGACGTGCCGGCGTCGAACATGAAGACGGAGCTCGCGAAGGTGCTGCTGCGCGAGCGCTTCATCAACAATTTCAAGACCATCGAGGACAGCCGCCAGGGCGTGCTGCGGATCTACCTCAAGTACACGAACGACGAGACGCCGGTCATCTCCGGCCT
>JBAIWU010000337.1:0-2894 GCA_037917155.1 Candidatus Eiseniibacteriota bacterium | reverse complement strand
GGGCGCGGCACGAGCGGCGCCGCGGCCGCTCGTGTAGGCTGCGGCGCATGGTGGACGACGCTGCACGCCGGCCACGCGCGCTCGAGCGGATCGCGGCGCTGGCCCTGCTCGCGCTGGCGCTCGCCCTGCGCGTGCGCGAGGCGCTGCGCACGCCGCTCTGGTACGACGAGCTCTACACGCGCGCGGCGGTCGACCGCCCGGGGCCCGACGTGATGCGCATCGTCCGCGCGGACGTGCACCCGCCGCTCCACTTCCTGCTCGCGCACGCCTGGCGCGTCTTCGGCGACTCCGATCTCGCGGTCCGCGCCTCGAGCCTCGCCTGCGCGCTGGCGGCGATGGCCGTGGGCTGGGCGCTCGCGCGCGAGTGGTTCGGCCGCTGGCCGGCGCTGCTCGCCACGCTGCTGCTCGCGCTGCACCCGTGGCACGTCTACCTCTCGCAGGAGGCACGCTCCTACCCGCTGCTCTGGCTCGGGCTCGCGGCGTCGACGCTGGGCGCGTGGCGCTGGTGCGAGCGCGGCCGACGACGCGACGCGGCGCTGTTCGTGCTGGGCTCGGCCCTGGCGCTGTGGACGCACTACCTCGCCGGCGTGCTGCTCGCGGTGCAGGCGGCCTGGGGCGCCGCGCGGCTCGCGCGCGAGCCGCGTCGGCTCGGCGCCTGGGCGCTGCACCACCTCGCGATCGCGCCGCTGTACGCGCCGCTCGTGCCGCTGCTGCTGGTGCAGTTTCGTCGCGTCGAGGTGCAGCACTGGATGCCGGTGCCGCGCGTGGCGGACCTCGTGGACACGGCGCGCCGGTTCGCGTTCGGCCAGCCGCTCGCCATCGTGCCGGTGGCGCTGCTCGCCCTGGCTCCGCTGCTCGCCGCGCGCGACCGCCGCGGCGCGACGATGGCCCTGGCGATCGGTCCGCTCGCCGTGCTGCTGTGCTGGGCGCTGGGGACGCGCGGCGTGCGCGTCTTCGCGTTCAAGTACATGATGTTCGCGCTCGCGCCGATCTACGCCCTGGTCGCCGCGGGCGCGTGCCGGCTGCCCGGACGGCTCGCCGGGCCGCTCGTCGCGCTCGCGCTGGTGGCGGTGGCCGCCCGCGGCCTCGCACGCAGCGCGGTGCAGCCCGAGGCGGGCGGGTTCGGGCAGGCGCGCGCCTACCTCGCCGCGCGCGCGCGCCCGGGCGACACGGTCTTCCACGCCGACACGCACACGCTGCTCTTCGGGCGGCGCTACTTCCCGGCGCAGCGCCACCGGCTGCTGCTCATGGGCCAGCCGCTTCCCTACTACGAGGGCGCCGGGGTCGTCCCGGACTCGGTGCGCGGCGACGCCGCCGAGGTCGCGGCCGCGCGCGCGGCGGGCGCGCACTGGTGGGCGATGGCGGCGCGGCCCGCCGGGCTCGACACGCGCGCCGCGTCGGCGCTGTTCGATTCGCTCGCCGCCACGCCGTCGCGCGCCATGGGCGTCGTGCGCGTCTGGAGCGGCGCGCCGGAACGCTGATCGGCGCCTCGCGGGAGCGCGCTCTCCCGGAGGGGAGCGCGGCGCCAGCGTCCGACCGTGCGCGCGTCCGGCGCATCGCGGGCCCGGGTTCGCTTGTCCGCGCCGCCCGCGCTCGCCTATGCTCCGCGCGCCATCCTGAAGGGCCGTGCGCCCTCCACCCTCACATTCCTCATACGCGGAGGCCTTCGCTTCATGGCGATCCAGAAAGTCGGCGTGATCGGCTGCGGCCTGATGGGCAGCGGCATCGCGCAGGTCAGTGCCGCGGCCGGGTTCCCCACGGTCGTGCGCGAGGTGTCGGCCAACGCCCTCGAGAAGGGCCTCGGCTCGATCAAGAAGTTCCTGCAGGGCGGCGTGGACAAGGGCAAGATGTCCGCCGCGGACATGGAGAAGGTGCTCGGCAACCTCAAGGGCACCGTCGAGCTGCGCGACCTGGCGGACTGCGACGTGATCGTCGAGGCCGCCACCGAGAACCTCGCGCTCAAGAAGGAGCTGTTCCAGTCGCTCGACGGCATCGCCAAGCCGGGCGCCATCTTCGCGTCGAACACCTCGAGCCTCTCGATCACCGAGATCTCGACGTTCACGAAGCGGCCCGAGCGCGTCCTCGGCCTGCACTTCTTCAACCCCGTCCCGCTCATGAAGCTGGTCGAGGTCGTGAAGACGCTCAAGACGGACCCGGCCGCGCTCCAGGACGCGTCCGCCTGGTGCACGGCGATCGGCAAGACGGTCGTGACGTGCGGCGACTCCACCGGCTTCGTCGTCAACCGGCTGCTCGTGCCCTACATGCTCGACGCGATCCGCGTGTACGAGCAGGGCCTCGCGAGCCGCGACGACATCGACAACGCCATGAAGCTCGGCTGCGGCTACCCGATGGGGCCGCTGTTCCTCACGGACTACGTCGGCCTCGACACGACCTTCTACATCTCGGAGATCATGTTCGACGAGTTCAAGGAGCCGCGCTTCGCCGCGCCGCCGCTGCTCAAGCGCATGGTCATGGCGGGCCTGCACGGCCGCAAGACCGGCCGCGGCTTCTACGACTGGAGCAGCAACCCGCCGAAGTGACGCACCGCCGTGTCCTCGTGCGCGCGTGGGTCGCGGCATGATCGCCGACCCCGCGCGCCGCGGCCGCGAGCTCGCGGCGTTCTTCCTGCGCCTCGAGCCGGCGCTGTGGGCCGACGTGGTGACCAGCGGCCTGCTGCCGGCCGGCCGCGAGGCCGACGCCCGCGCCGAGTGGGCGTGCCTCGCGCTGCACGCGTGCGTGCGCGGGCTCGTGGCTGCGGGCGGCTTCGGCGAGGACAACCGGCGCGCCGTCGAGGCGCTGCACGCCGAGGTCGACGCGGCCTGGCGGACCGCGCCCGACACGGGCGACCCGGCCGGGCGCCGCACGCTCGGCGAAGCCCGCTACGAGGAGTACGG
>JBAIWU010000336.1:0-8789 GCA_037917155.1 Candidatus Eiseniibacteriota bacterium | reverse complement strand
TCGAGCTGATGATCGTCGTGGTCATCATCGGTATCCTCGCCGCCATCGCGATCCCGAACTTCATCGCGATGCAGAACCGCGCGAAGGAAGGCAGCACGAAGGCCAACATGCACACGTTCCAGCTCGCGGCCGAGGACTACGGTGTGCAGAACGACGGCGTGTACGCCACCGGCGCCACCTCCGCCACGATCGTCAGCGGTCTGCTGCCGGCGGCCGGCCTGAACTTCAAGAACCCGTTCTCCGGCCTGGCGGGCGTGGGCAACGCGTTCGAGACCGGTGCGGCGTGGACGACGCCTCCGACGCCGGGCGCGACCCTCGCGGGCGAGATCGCGTACACGGACTCGGCGGCGGCTCAGTACGCCATCGGCGGCCAGGGCAAGAGCGCGCCGCTGACGCTCGTCCTGACGTCGGGCCAGTAGAGGCCCGCGGGCCGGGGAGGCTTCGGCCTCCCCGGCGTCCCGCAGGATGCGGGAACCCGCGGCCGGTGGAGGTCGTCCGCGGAAATCGGCCGTCCAACCACGAGGTCACCATGCGCAGGTCCGAATTCGGGTTCACGCTGATCGAGCTGATGATCGTGGTCGTGATCATCGGGATCCTGGCGGCGATCGCGATCCCGAACTTCATCGCGATGCAGAACCGCGCGAAGGAAGGCAGCACCAAGGCGAACATGCACACGTTCCAGCTCGCCGCCGAGGATTACTGCGTCTTCAACAACGGCTCGTACGCGACGAGTGCCACCGGTGTCGCGAGCATGCTGCCCAAGGGCGGCGCGGACTTCGAGAACCCGTTCGACCACACGATCGGCAACGGCAACGCCTTCGAGTACCAGGGGACCTGGACCGTGCCGCTGCTCACGACGGGCAAGTCCGGCATCATCGCCTACGGCGACTCCGCCTCGTATCGCTACCAGATCGTCGGCCACGGCAAGTCGACCGAGCTGACGTTGCTGCTGACGAACGGCCAGTAGGCGGCCTGCGCCGGCCCTCATGGCGGCGCGGCCCCCTGGTCACCCCGGGCCCGCAAATGCCCGCCGCCACGTGAGCTTCATCCCGGGCGGCACGCGGATTGCAACCGGCCACCCGCGGCGCGACACCCGCGCCGATCCACGCCTGCAACTCCATGTCCCGCAGGAGAGTCCGGGGTATGCTCTCTGCCCGTTCCCGATCCGGCCTCGCGCAGTCCTCGGCCGCCGCGGATGCAAATCGTCCGGCGCCCGACGACGCGGCCGTGCGCATCGAGCACCTCTCGAAGGTCTACCGGAGCAACTGGACGCTGCGCACCGCGCGCGGGCTCGACGACCTGAGCCTGACCGTGCGCCGGGGCGAGGTCTTCGGCTACCTCGGGCCCAACGGCGCCGGCAAGACGACCACGCTGAAGATCCTGACCGGCCTGCTCAAGCCCACGAGCGGGCGCGCGTGGCTCATGGGCGCGCCGATCGAGCGCATCGAGAGCCGGCGCTCGCTCGGCTTCCTGCCCGAGCAGCCGTACTTCTACGACTACCTGACCGGTCCCGAGTACCTCGAGTTCGTCGCGCGCCTCTCCGGCCTCGACGGCCGCGAGGGCGCCCGCGCGGCGCGTGAATGGTTCGGGCGCGTCGGCCTCGGCGAGCGGCCGCGGCTCGTGCTGAGGAAGTACTCCAAGGGCATGCTGCAGCGCCTCGGACTGGCCGCGGCGCTCGTGCACTCGCCCCGGCTGGTGATCCTCGACGAACCCATGAGCGGGCTCGACCCGTTCGGCCGCCGCGACGTGCGCGACCTGATCCTCGAACAGCGCGAGCGGGGCGTCACCGTGATGTTCTCCTCGCACATCCTTCCCGACGTCGAGATGCTGTGCGACCGCGTCGCGATCGTCCTGCGGGGCCGGCTCGAGCGGCTGGCGACGGTCGGCGAGCTCGTCGGCGGCGAGGCGGCCGCGGTCGAGGTCCGGATCGCGGGCGCGCCGGTGCTCGAGCTGCCGGCGGCGTGGGGCGGGGGTGTGACGCTGGCGCACCGCGCCGGCGAGGGCGTGCTCGTGGTGGCGGACCCCGGGCGCGTGCAGGAGGTGCTCGCGCACCTCGTGCAGCAGCGGATCGAGGTCCGCGCCGTGACGCCGCAGCGCGCGACGCTCGAGGAGCACTTCCTGGCGGCCGCGGGCGAGTCGGCGTACCAGGCGCCCGCGCGGCGGAGGTCGGCATGAACGCCGTGCTCATCGCGCAGAACACGTTCCGCGAGGCCATCCGCGACCGCGTGCTCGCGGGCATGGTGGTGGCCGGCGTCGTGCTGCTCGCGCTGACGCAGGTCGCGCGGCCGCTGGCGATGGGCGAGGGGCTGCGGCTCACCGTGGACCTGGGCCTGTCGGCGATCACGTTCCTCGGCCTGCTCGTCGTGCTGCTCGTGGGCACGAGCCTCGTGGCGAAGGAGATCGAGCGGCGCACGATCTTCAACCTGCTCTCGCGCCCCGTGCCACGCCCGGTCTACCTCGTCGGCAAGTGGGCGGGGCTGTCCGCGTCGCTGTGGTGCGTGGCGGGCGCGCTCGGGCTCGCGCTGTGCGCGCTCGTCGCCCTGCTCGGCCAACCCGGCCACGCGCCGGCGATCCTCGAGGCGATCGTCCTCGAGGGGCTCGAGCTCACGCTCGTGACCGCGCTCGCGGTGTTCTTCTCCGCCCTCTCGACCCCGGTGCTGTCCGCGCTCTACACGGCGGGCCTGTTCCTCGCCGGGCAGTGGTGCGACGACCTGCGGAGGTTCGCCGAGCGCGCGCCCGGCTCGCTCCACACGCTGCTGCAGGTGGTCGCGGACCTGCTGCCCAACCTGCCCCTCTACAACATGCGCACGCTCGCCTCGGGCGGCGAGCTGACCAGCGTCACCCACCTCGGCCTGGCGATCGCCTACACCCTGCTCTACTGCGGCTGCGTGCTCGCGCTGGGCGCGGCGGCGCTCGAGTCGAGGGACTTCCGTTGAGCGCACCGGGCGTCGCCGCGGTCCGGCGCCGCATGGCGGTCGCGTGGGCGTTCGCGCTGGCGCTCGGTGCGGGCGCGTACGCGACCGCCCACCACGCGAACGCGGCGCTCCCGCACCCGGCGCCGTTCGCCGAGCTGGCCTACTACCCGTCGGGCCAGTGGCTGCGGCCGGCGACGCTCGGGCACGCGGAGAGCGCGGCCGACCTCGCGTGGCTGCGCGCCGTGCAGTACTACGGCGAACACCGGCGGACCGACAACCGGTTCGACAGCCTGGACCACGTGTTCGACGTGCTCACGACGCTGTCGCCGGGCTTCGAGAGCGCGTACGTGTTCGGGTCCTTCGCCCTGGCGCAGGAGGGCCGGCGCTTCGCGGCGGCCGAGAGGCTCATGCAGGCCGGGTTCGACGCCAACCCCCGCAGCGGGCGCCTGGCGTTCGAAATGGGCTTCCTGTACTTCGTGAAGCCTGGCGGGCGCGACCTGCGGAGCGCGGCGGACTGGTTCCAGCTCGCGTCGCACCTGCCCGGCGGCCCCTCGTCCTCCGCCCGCTTCGCGGCCTACTGCCGCCAGAACAGCGGCGACCTGAGCGTGGCCTGGGAGCTCTGGCGCGAGGTGTACGAGACCTCGCAGAACGCCTACATGCGCGAGGCCGCGGCCCGGGAGATGCAGCGGATCCGGCTCGCCCTGGCCACGGGCCGGGCCGCGGCCGCCATCGACCGCGTGTCGACGCCCGTCGTCCTGCTGAAGCCCGCCCGCTAGGGCGGGCCGGCAGCCGCCGGGGCAGCCGCCGCGGCCCCGCGGGCCCGGAGGCGGTATGCAACACCCCGTGAAGTTTGCACTTCAGGTCGCGACCCCGCGGGCCGATGGATCACGTGGCAGGTGAATGGGCGGTGCTCGCCGCCCCCTCACACCCGGTCGTGGACGGATGCGTCGTGACATCAGCGTCGAGCATGCCGGCCTGGACCCGCACCGCATTCATGGAGTGAAACCCATGCTCTTCGGCAGGAAGCAGTCTCTGGTGGGGCTGGACATCGGCAGCCACAGCGTCAAGGTGGTCGAGCTGGAGGCCCAGTCCAACAAGACCTACCGGCTCACGAACTGGGGGATCTCGCAGCCGCTCGCCGAAGCGATCGTCGAGGGCGAGATCATGGATCGCCAGCTCGTCACCGACGCCATCTCGAACCTCCTCGAGTCGCGCGGCATCAAGTCGCGCCACGTCGTCGCCGCGGTCAGCGGCCGCGCGGTGATCGTGAAGAAGATCATCATGAACAAGCTGTCGGCGGACGACGCGCAGCAGGCCATCTACTGGGAGGCCGAGCAGCACGTCCCGTACGACATCAACGACGTGTCGCTCGACTTCGAGATCCTCGGCGCCGCGCCGAACGACCCGAAGCAGATGCAGGTGCTGCTCGTCGCGGCCAAGAAGGACATGGTGCTGTCCTTCAGCGACCTGATCCGCGAGGCGGGCCTGACGCCGACGATCGTCGACGTCGACTCCTTCGCGGCGCAGAACGCGATCCAGGCCAACTACGACCTGGGCTCCGACGAGGTGATCGCGATCCTGAACGTCGGATCCGAGATGACCAACATCAACATCGTGCAGGCGAGCGTGCCCTACTTCACGAAGGACCTGCAGGTGGGCGGCAACACGTTCACCGAGGCGGTCCAGCGCAAGTTCAACCTCAGCCAGTCGGAGGCTGCCGCAGCGGTGCGGGGTGACTCCGGCAGCGGCCTCGAGGTGACGCCCGTCATCGAGCAGGCGTGCGAGGGCGTCGCGACCGCGCTCGAGCGCGCGCAGGCCTACCTGCGCACGGCCGGGGAGGCCGGCGCCATCAGCCGCATCATGGTGTGCGGCGGCAGCTCGTTGACCCCCGGGCTTCCCGAGTTCCTGAACCGTCGCTTCAGCGTTCCGACCGAGATCGTGAACCCGCTGCAGCGCGTGCAGTACGACCCGGCCCTGTTCGCGGGCCAGGACGTGAAGAAGGTGGCGCCCCTTCTCACGGTCGGCATCGGTCTCGCGTTGCGCCGACAGGGGGACAAGAAATGATTCGCGTCAATCTCCTGCCGCGCGAGGAGAAGGCCCAGCAGAAGGCCGTCTCCTTCGATCTCAAGCTCGGGGACATGGTGATCCCGGGCGCCGTGCTCGGACTCACCGCGCTGGTCATCGCCGGCACGGTCATGTCGCAGCACTCGGCGATCGGCGGCTTGCAGCAGTCCATCACCCAGGTCGACAACGAGGGCCGCGCGCTGGCGCCGCAGATCGCGCGCGTGAACCAGCTCGCCCAGGAGAAGGCCGAGCTCGACCTTCGCATGGGCGTGATCGGCAAGCTCGAAAAGGGACGCACCCAGAGCGTTCGACTCATGGACGAACTCGCCAAGTGCGTACCGGACCACCTCTGGCTGACGGGAGCCACGCAGGATGCGGGCGGTTCTCTCTCGCTGGAGGGGGTCACCTATTCGAACCTCGTGGTGTCCGACTTCATGTCGCGCCTGGAACGTTCGCCGATGTTCGCGAACGTCGAGCTCGGCATCGCGGAGAAGGGCACCGTGTCCGACAAGACCGTCGTCAAGTTCAGGGTCTCCTGCCAGGTGACCCCGGACGAGACCGCGAACTAGGGAGGCAGCGGACATGGCCAACGTCGATTTCAAGAGCCCGGCCGTCCAGAAGCTGAGCCTCGCGATCCTGGTCGCGGCGTCGGCGCTCGGAGTCTTCTACTTCACGCACCTGGTGCCGTTCGGCTTCCAGAACAACCGCGAGAAGATCGCGTCGCTGCGGGCGGAGTACGACAAGAAGTCGTCCGAGCTCGCACGCGCCCGCGCGTCGGTCGCGGACCTGCCGCGCTTCGAGGCCGAGTACGCGCAGATGCACACGCGCTGGGAGACCGCGGCCGAGCTGCTGCCGGCCGACCGGCAGCTCTCGACCCTCCTGCGCAAGATCACCCTCGCGGGCCAGCAGTCGGGCGTGCAGTTCGTGATGTTCAAGCCCAGCGGCCCGCGGCCGTCCGAATACCAGACCGAGCTGCCCGTGCAGATCTCGGTGACGGGCCCGTACCACAACATCGGCTCGTTCCTGGCCGAACTGGCGAACCTGCGGCGCATCGTGACCGTGTCGAACCTGCACTTGGCGAGCAACACCAAGCAGACCGACGACGGCACCACGACGGCCGAGTTCGTCGCGTCGGCCTACAGCCTGAACACGACGCCGGTCGTCGCGCCCGCTGCTGCGCCCGCGAAGGGGGCCCGCCATGGCAAGTAACGCTCTCCAGCAGCTCCAGAAGTCGGCTCTCGTCAAGGTGGTCGGCGTCGTCGCGGTGCTCGCGGTCGTCGGCGTGTTCGTGGCTCCGAAGTTCATGCCGCACGGCGCCTCGAACGACGTTCCCGTCGCGCAGGTGAAGCACCCGGCGCCGCACCTGACATCGGCCGCGCCGCACGCCGCCCCGAACGCCCCCGTCGCCGCGAAGGCCGCTCCGGCCGCCGTGAAGATGGGTCCCGCGTTCACGCCCGGCGCCGTCAACGCCGCACCGGCGGCGGCGGGCCCGCGCGGGCTCGCGCAGACGGTCGCCCCGGCGTCGCACCCCGCGGCGGGCGAAGGCTCCAGCGCGCCCGTCGTCACCGCGGTCACCACGACGGCGGTGCCGGTGCCGTCGCACATGGACGAGCACCTGACCTACCAGTACAACGCGCTCGGCCGTCGGGACCCGTTCCAGTCGCTCGTGGACGGCCAGTTCGTCGGCGCCGACGTCGGCGGCGACGCGCCGCCGGACCCGGGCGGCATCAAGGTGGTCGGCATCGTCTGGGGCGCGACCGACCAGTTCGCCCTCGTCGAGGACGTTCGTGGCAACAGCTTCGTGCTCCGCAAGGGTGACAAGGTGCAGAACGGTTTCGTCGAAGGTCTCAAGCGCGACGGCGTCATCGTGAATATCACGGCGGAAGGTCAGTCTCAGTCGGTGGTGATCCCACTGACGCGGAAGGGAGATCAGAATGCTCGCTAAGAAGGCCAACCTCGGCCTCACCCTGATCGCCGGCGTCATGCTGGCGGCGGTCGCGGTCCCCGCCTGCGCTCAGGCGCAGTCGACCGCGAGCGCCCAGGTCGGGCTCGTGCGCACGGGCACGGGCAGCTTCAGCCTGGATGTGGAAGGGGCGGACCTGCGCACCGTGCTGCGCGCCATCTCGGAGTTCAGCGGCCGCAACATCGTCGTGGCGACGCCCGTGAAGGCGACCGTGCGCATCAGCCTCAAGAACGTCGCGTGGCAGGACGCCCTCAAGGCCGTGCTGCGCTCGAACGGGCTCGATTACGTCGAGGACGGCTCCGTCATCCGCGTCGACGAGGCCTCGAAGCTGAACGCCGAGAAGGTCGAGCGCGAGACGGCGAACGCGCGCACGCAGGAGCTGGTGCCGCTCGAGACCCGCATCGTCAAGCTGAACTACGCGAACGCGGGCGAGCTGGCGGGGCCGCTGCAGCCGGCGCTGTCGAAGCGCGGCAGCATCCAGGTCGAGAAGCGCACGAACTCGCTCATCGTCACGGACCTCGCCTCCAACCTGGACGAGGTCGTGAAGATGGCGACGGACCTCGATTCGACCACCCCGCAGATCGAGATCACGGCGAAGCTCGTGGACGTGGACGCCTCGGCGCTGCGCAACCTGGGCGTCGAGTGGAACATCGCGCCGAACGAGGCGCAGCTCTGGCCGGGCCCGGTCGCCGGCGGCGGCGCGTTGCCGGGCGGCGGACCGATCCACAACAACGACCACACGCTGCAGATGACGGCGAACCACAGCACGTCGGTGGACGCCTCGACCAAGCTGACCTTCGGCGTCTTCAAGGACTGGGGCTCGATCGAGGCCCAGCTCCAGACGCTCGAGGAGAAGCGCAAGGCGAACATCATCTCGAACCCGCGCATCACGACGGTCGACAACCGCGAGGCGAAGATCGTGGTCGGCCAGAAGATCCCGCTCATCGTGCAGGACGTGGCCGGCAACCCGGTCTCGCAGCTGCAGACGATCGGCATCCAGCTCAAGGTGACCCCGCACCTCACGCAGGACAAGAAGATCGTCATGGACCTGCACCCCGAGGTGAGCGACCTCGCGACGCAGGCGACCGTGCAGGGCGGCATCATCATCAACACGAGCGAGGCCGACACGCGGGTGATGGTGGACGACGGCCAGACCGCCGTGATCGGCGGCCTGATCCGCACGAACGAGTCGATCGTGTCGCGCGGCGTGCCCATTCTCAAGGACATCCCGCTCGTGAGCTTCCTGTTCAGCTCGCAGAGCAAGGTGACGCAGAACCGCGAGCTGCTCATCTTCGTGACGCCGAGACTCGTCACGACGCTCGCCTCGAACTGACCTCCCGAGAGCCGATCCTTCCGCCGCACGCCGCCGGGTCCCCAGGGCCCGGCGGCGTCGCGTTGGGCGGCATGTGCTACGCTGGCCGCGCATGGAACTTCGTCCTCGACGCCGCCCGATCGCCCTCGTCGGGCTCATGGGCGCCGGCAAGAGCGCCGTGGCGCGCCTCATCGGGGAGCGCCTCGGCACCTCGGTCGCCGACCTCGACGCCATGATCGAAGCCGTCGAGGGCTGCACCGTGGCCGAGCTGTTCGAGCGATCCGGCGAGGCCTGGTTCCGCCGGCGCGAGCACGACCTGCTGGCCAGCGTCGTCGCGAGCGGCGTGGGCGTGGTCGCCTGCGGCGGGGGCGCCGTGCTCGACCCGTCCTGCCGGCGGCTCCTGCGCGAGCGCTGCTCGGTCGTGTGGCTCGAAGTCTCGCCGGAGGAGGCCGCGCGCCGGGTCGCCGCGGCGGGCGACGACCCGGCGAGCAGCGGGCGCACGGCTGGCGGTGCTGGCGGACGAGAGATCGGAAGA
>JBAIWU010000335.1:0-2277 GCA_037917155.1 Candidatus Eiseniibacteriota bacterium | reverse complement strand
TCTTGTCCCGCCGCGCCCGCACGGACTCCGGAACGCGGTCGGCGAGCGCGCGACGCAGGATGGCCTTGGTCGTCGGGCCGTCGAGCTTCTGCTCGTCCGGCAGCGAGAACGCGAACTCCACGAGCCGGTAGTCGAGGACCGGCAGCCGCGTCTCGATCGAGAATGCCATCGAGTTGCGGTCCTCGTACCGCAGCAGGCTCGGGAGCTGGCGCGTGAGCGTGTCGAACGCGAGCTGGCGCCAGAGGCCCGAGCGCTCGGCGCGCGGCCAGCCCGGCACGTCGTCGGCGAGCCGGGCCAGCGTGCGCGAGAGCACGCGGCCCTTGCCCTGGCCGAAGCGCGCGCGCGCCGCCTCGACGAGCGGCGCCGGCAGCCAGGGCTCGAACGTGTGGAGCAGCGCGGTCGGCGCGCCCAGGCGCTGCGCCACGGGGCCCCAGAGCCGCGCGAACGCGAGCCAGCGGCCGCTCGCGGCGAGGTCGCGCAGCCGCGTCGGCAGGTAGCGGAAGTAGCCGGCCAGCGTCTCGTCGCCACCCTGGCCATCGAGCAGGACCTTGAGGCCCTGCGCGTGCGCGAGCTCCATCACCTTCCACTGCGAGTAGACGCCGGGGCCGGCGGTGGGCTCGTCCTGCGAGAGCGCCATGGCGTCGAACGCGTCCCAGAAGTCGCCGCCGTCGGGCACGGTCAGGTGCGACTGCGCCCCGCACGCCTCGACCGCGGCGCGGATGTGCGGGCGCTCGTCGAACGCCGGGCCCTCGTCGTAGGCGCACGAGAACGCGTGCACGCCGCGGCGCGCGAGCCGCGTCGCCGTCGTGATGACCGCGGTCGAGTCGAGCCCGCCCGAGAGGCACGTTCCCACCTCGACGTCGGCGCGCAGGCGCAGCTTCACCGCGTCGGTGAAGAGCTCCGCGTACTCGCGCTCGAGGTCCGCGGGCGCGCCGGACGCGCGCCGGTCCGGGTCGAGCCCCCACCAGCGCCGGATCGCGAGGCCCTGCGGCCCCACCTCGAGGCAGTGCCCGGCGGGCAGCTGCCAGAGACCCTCGAAGAACGTCTGCGACTCGTGGTCGACCCAGTCGAGCGCGAGCAGGTCGCGGACCGCCGCCGGGCGCGGCTCGGGGCGGCGCGCCTGCGTCAGCACGAGCGCGCGCGGCTCGGAGGCGAACGCGAACGCGCGCCCGTCCCACTGCCAGTAGAAGGGCTTCACGCCCAGCCGGTCACGCGCGCAGAACAGCGTCCGCCGCGCGCCGTCCCAGAGCGCGAAGCCGAACATGCCGTTCAGGCGCGACAGGCAGTCCGTGCCCCACTCGCGGTATGCCGCGAGGATGACCTCGGTGTCCGAGGTGCTGCGGAACGCGTGCCCCAGCGCCGCGAGCTCGTCCCTCAGCTCGGGGTGGTTGTAGACCTCGCCGTTGTACGCGATCCACGCGCGCCCGTCCGCCGTGCACATCGGCTGGTGGCCCGAGGGCTTCAGATCGACGATCGCGAGCCGCCGGTGCACGAGGCCCACGTTCCACGTCGCGCCCCGCGCGTCGCCGGCGGCGACGCCGGGCGCGTACGGCAGGCCGCTCGCGAACACGTCGGCCGGCGTGTCGGGGCCGCCGTGCGTGCGCGCGGCGCCGCCGGCCGCATCGCACAGCAGCAGGCCCTCGTCGTCCGGGCCGCGATGGCGCATCAGGCGCCCCATCGCGTGCAGACGTCCCACGTCCACGGCCCCGGCCACGGCGTACAGCCCGGCGATTCCGCACATGCGATTCGGGTCTCCTCGGGGGTTACGGTGTCGGTCCGGAGGGCGCGGCGTGCCGCACGGCGCCGCGGTCCTTCCACACTTCGAGCGCCGCCGCGAGCCCCACGAACGCGAGCACGGCGGCGAGCTTGACGCCGGCGCCCGCCATCCCCGCGGGCGCGAGCCGCACCGCGGCGACGCCCAGCGCGAGCGCGCCGCCGAACAGCAGCGCCAGCCGCGCGGGCCGGTGCGGGAATGGCATGACGCGCTGCGCCACGACGAACACGAGGACGGACGACGTCGCGTGCGCGATGCACGTGGCCATCGCCGCGCCCTCGGCGCCCAGCCGCGGCACGAGCCACTGGTTGGCGGCGAACGCGACGAGCGCCGCGGCGCCCGCGATCCAGCCCAGGAGCGAGGTGCGCAGCGACAGCGTCACGCCGAGCACGGCGATCGAGTAGGCGCCCTGCGCCACCGCGGCGAACGAGAGCCACAGCGCCGGCCCGGCCGCGGCCGCGTAGCGCGGCGTCGCCAGCACGCCGACGATCGCGGGCGCGAAC
>JBAIWU010000334.1:0-9255 GCA_037917155.1 Candidatus Eiseniibacteriota bacterium | reverse complement strand
ATCCTGCTCATCACGCACGACCTCGCCTCGGCGCGCTGGCTCGCCGACCGGATCCTCGTGCTCTACCCCGGCCGCGTCGTCGAGCAGGGTCCGGGCGACGAGGTGATCGCCGCGCCCGCGCACCCGTACACGCGCGCGCTGCTGGCCGCGGTCGCGGGAGCCGGACGACGCCCCGTGGCCGCGCCGCCGGCCGCCCTCGCGCGCGCGGACGCGCAGGCGGCGGGCTGCCCGTTCGCCGCGCGCTGCCCCGAGCGGCTCGAGGCCTGCCTGCGCTCGGACCCCGGGCCGCGCCGGCTCGGGCGCCGCCTCGTGCGCTGCCACCTCCACCCGGCCGGCGCGCCGGCGGCGACGGACTGAGCGTGGACGCCGGCCGCTTCCCGCCCGGGTTCCTGTGGGGCGTCGCCACGTCCGCGCAGCAGGTCGAGGGCGCCGTCGGCGAGGCGGGCCGCGGCGAGTCGGTCTGGGACCGCTGGGCGGGCGTGCCTGGGAACGTGGCCGACGGCAGCGACCCGCGCGTGGCGTGCGACCACTTCCACCGCTGGCGCCAGGACGTGGAGCTGCTGCGCTGGCTGGGCGTCAACGCGTACCGCCTCTCGATCGCCTGGCCGCGCGTGCGGCCGGCCGGGGACGGGGCGCTGAACGCGCGCGGCCTCGACTTCTACGAGGCGCTCGTCGACGCGCTGCTCGCGGCGGGCATCGCCCCGTTCGTGACGCTCCACCACTGGGACCTGCCGCAGGCGCTCGAGGAGCGCGGCGGCTGGGCCGCGCGAAGCACCGTCGAGGCGTTCGCGGGCTTCACCGACGCGGTGAGCCGGCGGCTCGGCGACCGGGTCCGTCGCTGGGTCACGATCAACGAGCCGTGGTGCGTGTCGCACCTCGGCCACGAGACGGGCGCGCACGCCCCGGGCCGGCGCGACCCGGCGTTGTCGCTGCGCGTCGCGCACCACCTGCTGCTCGCGCACGGGCGCGCGGTCGAGGTGCTGCGGCGCAACGCGCCCGGCGCGGAGGTGGGCATCGTGCAGATCCTCTCGCCCGTGCACCCGGCCTCGGCCTCGGAGGCCGACCGCGATGCCGCGCGCCGGCTCGACGGGACGTTCAACCGCTGGTTCCTCGATCCGATCGCGCGCGGCGCGTATCCCGCCGACGTCGTCATGGACCGCGTGCGGCTCGGCCACCTCGAGGGCCCCGAGCCCGCGTTCGTGCGGCCCGGGGACCTCGCGTGCATCGCCGCGCCCACGGACTTCCTGGGCGTGAACTACTACAGCCGGACGGTGGTCCGCGCCGGCCCCGGGGGCGAGCCGGTCGCCGTGCGCATGGCGCCCGAGGAGGCGCTCACCGCGATGGGCTGGGAGGTCTACCCGGACGGCCTGCACGAGGTGCTCGTGCGCGTCCGCGACGAGTACGCGCCCGCGCGCATCCACGTCACCGAGAACGGCGCGGCGTTCGCCGACGCGCCGCCGCCGGAGGGGCCCGTGGCGGATCCCCGCCGCGTGGCGTACCTGCGCGCGCACGTCGAGGCCGTGCGCCGCGCGATCGCCGAGGGCGTTCCCGTGCGCGGCTACTTCGCGTGGTCGTTCATGGACAACTTCGAGTGGGGCGAGGGGCTCGCGAAGCGCTTCGGCCTCGTCCACGTCGACTACGCGACCCAGCGGCGGACGCCGCGCGAGAGCGCGTACTGGTATCGCGACCTCGTCGCGCGCGGCGCGCCCGGCGAGGCGGCCGCCACCCCAGGCCCAAGGAGACTCCCGTGATCCCGCTCACACGACCCCGGAGCGCGCCCGCCGCGGCGCTCGCGGCCCTGCTCCTCGCGCTCTGGCCCGGAGGGGCCCGCGCACAGGCCGACTCCGCCGGCACGCACGAGGTCGTGCGCGTCGTGACCGACTCGACCGGCTCGCGGCTCCAGGTCGACGGCCGCGACTTCCTCGTGCGCGGGATGAACTGGGACTACGTGCCGATCGGGCAGAACTACGCATTCGACCTCTGGCAGCAGCCCGAGGACGTCATCGTCGAGGCGCTCGACCGCGAGATGGGCCTGCTCGCGGCCATGGGCGCGAACACGATCCGCGTGTACGCGGGCATCCCGCCACGCTGGGTGCGCTACATCCGCGAGCGCTACGGCATCTACACGATCATCAACCACACCGTGGGCCGCTACGGCTGGACGCTGGACGGCGTCTGGCAGCCCAGCGTCGACTACTCCTCGCCGCGCCTGCGCGCGGCGCTGGCCGCCGACGTGGCGGCGACCGTGGCGCGCTACCGGGGCACGCCCGGACTGCTGATGTACCTGCTCGGCAACGAGAACAACTACGGGCTGTCGTGGCGATCGTTCGAGATCGAGGCGCTGCCGAAGGGCGAGCGCGACGTCGCGCGGGCGCGGTACCTCTACTCGCTGTTCGGCGAGATCGCCCGCGCCACGAAGGCGCAGGATCCCGACGTCCCGGTGGCGATCGCGAACGGCGACGTGCAGTACGTCCGCCTGATCGCCGAGGAGTGCAAGGGGCTCGACGTCTTCGGCGCCAACGTCTACCGCGGCATCTCGGCGCGGGACCTGTTCCAGGTCGTGCGCGACACGCTCGGCCTGCCCGTGATGTTCACCGAGTTCGGCGCCGACGCGTTCAACGCGCGCACGCAGCACGAGGACCAGGTGATGCAGGCGCGCTACCTGACGGGCCAATGGCGGGAGATCTACGAGAAGTCGGCCGGGCACGGGCAGGAGGGCAACGCGATCGGCGGCTGCGTGTTCCAGTGGTCGGACGGCTGGTGGAAGTACCGCCAGGAGGAGCGGCTCGACGTCCACGACACGAACGCATCGTGGCCCAACGGCGGCTACACCGAGGACTACGTCCCGGGTGAGAACAACATGAACGAGGAGTGGTGGGGCGTGTGCGCGAAGGGTCGGCCCGACGCGCGCGGGCTCTACACGCTCTACCCCAGGGCCGCCTGCTACGCGCTGCGCCGCGCCTGGGCGCTCGACCCCTACGCCCCCGGCAGCACGATCGGCGTGATCGACGCGCGCTTCGCCGCGATCACGCCGACCGCGGTCACGCTCGAGGCGGAGGGCAGCCATGCGGCGCAGGCGACGGACGCGCTCGAGCGCGCGCGTGTATCGAACCTGCGGCTGCAGTTCGAGACCATCCAGACCGGCAGCGCGCTCGCGACGACGATCCCGGCGTACGACAAGTTCCAGAGCTTCTATGCGGACGTGCAGGCCGACCCCGCGCCCAACGTCAGCGGACGGCTGTCGTTCAACCTGCGTGGCCACGTGCCCACGAACCCGATCGACCAGATCTTCTACGAGAACCGCAGCACGGACCGCGTGAAGGTCTACCAGTCGGCGATGAGCTGGGACGATCGCTGGTTCACGCTGGACGCGTTCTACCGCACCGGCCACTTCCACTGGGGCTACGAGGGCGACTTCTTCGGTCTCTACCGCGAGGCGAACTACGGGCCCAATCTCGACACCTACGATGCGGAGGCCCCGGTGGGCGCCGAGGTCGCGGGCAAGCGCGCGCTGAACGGCTTCAAGCTGGCGCTCGGGCCCCAGCTCTGGTGGGGCTCGCCGCCGGCCGCGCTGCTCAAGTTCCGTCGGGCGCTGGGGCGGTTCGACGCGACGGCGGTGCTCGAGAAGGACATCCGGACCGGCACCGCCTTCACGGTCGTCGGCTCGGCGTACACGCCGCTGAAGCCCACCACGAAGACGACGCTCCACCTCAAGACGACCCAGGGCCCCGTGACGATCGAGGCCGGCGGCATCTGGGCGGGCGCCAACTACGTCGACACGCCGTTCCAGGTCGCGCATCCCGAGAGCACGGGCTGGTCGATCCGGCGCGACGTGATCCGCGCGTCCGACGCGCTGGGGGTGAAGGCCAAGCTGAGCGGCGCGATCGGGCGCGTGCTCTGGTACGCGCAGGCCGCCTCCATGGGACTGGTCGCCGAGGCCGGCCCGACGGCGGTGAGCAACTACACGGACTGGACCCTCGAGGACACGGGCCTGGGCAACCAGCGCAACCTGATCGGCGGCTTCGTCGTGAACGCGGGACGCTTCCAGCTCGGGCCGAACGTGCTCTGGCAGAAGCCGATCGTCGGCCCGATGCCGGCGGACGTGCGCTCGCCCGGGCGGCCGCGCGACCTCGTGGACGACCCGTTCGCCGTGCGCGCGAACCGCGAGATGACGGGGGCCGAGTTCGTCGTCAGCTACGACCCGACCCCCGCGACCTGGCTCTGGGCGTGGGACAACGACGCGCGCGAGGACGCGCCCCTCGCGGGCAGCCTGGGCTTCGTCTACCGGCACATGCCCACGAACATGGACGCGGCGATCGGGTTCTTCGCCGATGGCGTCACGCCGTTCGTGTTCGCCGGCTCGACGCCGCCGCGCGACCTGTGGGAGGTCAACGGCCGGCTGGTCTCACGTGCCCGCGCCGCCGTGCGCGTGGTCGCGCACGCGTTCTACGGCACCGGAGAGGCCCGCCTGAGCAACGACCCGCGCCTCGTCACGCGCTGGGGCGGTGACGTGCACGTGGTCGCGGGCAGCAACGCGCTCACCGCGTTCGCGAAGTTCAACGACTGGGGCCCGTACGACTACTACCGGGACTTCAACCTGACATTCCCGGCCCAGCTCATGGGCGACCTCTCGCACGCGCTCGGCACGCCGCTCTGGTTCGAGACGAACCCGCAGACCCGCATCGGCGTGCGCGCGACGTGGCGCTCGCTCGACCTCCACTCGCCGCGCTACACGGGGCTGGATGGCGACCCGAACGGGCACGAGTGGGAGTTCCGCACGTACGTGCGCCTCGCGCTCTAGGCCCGGCGCGTCACGTCGCGCGGTGACGGCTACTCCGCCACGAAGCAGGCGACCGCGTGACCGGGCTCGGGCGCGAGCAGCTCGGGTCGCTCCTCGCGGCAGCGGGCCGTCGCGAGCGGGCAGCGCGGGTGGAAGCGGCACCCGGGCGGCGGGTCCTGCAGGCTCGGCGGCGCACCCGGGATCGCCCGACCGTCCGCCTCGCCGCCGGCCAGCGACGGGAACGCACGCAGCAGCCCCTGCGTGTACGGGTGCCGCGGATTCGTGCGGATCGCCGCCGCGGGCCCGATCTCGACGAGGCGCGCGGCGTAGAAGACCGCGACGCGATCCGAGAACTCGAGCATGCGCCCGAGGTCGTGGGTGATGAACAGCACCGAGAAGCCCAGGCGCGCCTGCAGGGCGCGCACCTGGTCGAGGATCTCGCGCTCGACGATCACGTCGAGCGCGGTCGTGGGCTCGTCGAGGACGAGGATCGACGGCTCGAGCGCGAGCGCGATCGCGATGCCGACGCGCTGGCGCATGCCGCCCGAGAGCCGGTGCGCGTACGCGTCGAGGCGGTCGGCGGGCAGGCCGACCATGCCGAGCAGCTCCGCGGCGCGCTCGCGCGCGCGCGCCTTCGGCATCGGCCTGTGCGCCCGCAGCGTGTCGACGAGCTGATCGCCGATCGTGAGGACCGGGTTCAGCGCGTCCATCGCGCCCTGGAAGACCATCGCGATCCGGCGCCAGCGCAGCTCGCGCAGCTCGCGCTCGGAGAGCGCCAGCACGTCGGCGTCGCCGAGGCGCACCTCGCCGCCGGTGACGATCGCGGGTGGCGGCAGGATGCGCATGAGGGCCTGCGCCAGCGTCGACTTGCCGCTGCCCGACTCGCCGGCGACGCCGAGGATCTCGCGCTCGCCGACCTCGAACGACACGCGGTCGATCGCGCGCACCGGGCCCCGGGCGGTGACGTAGTCGACGCAGAGGTCGCGCACGACGAGGCGGGGCTCAGCCACGGTCCGTCACCACCGGCGTCGAGCGCTCGGTCCGGCGCCCGAGGCGGGCGAGGTGGTCCCGCCAGGTGCGCTCCATCTGCAGCCGCGGGTTCGTGACCTCGTCGAAGCCGGAGTTGAGCAGGGTCAGCGCGAATCCCACCAGCGCGACGCACAGCCCGGTGGGGGCGAACGTCCACCAGGCGCCGGTGAGCAGCGCTGCGTCGTTCTGCGCCCAGTAGAGGTTCGTGCCCCACGTCACGGCGGAGACGTCGCCGAGCCCGAGGAACTCGAGCCCCACCTGCGCGCCGATCGCGTAGGTCGTGCTGCCGATGAACTGCGCCACGAGCAGCGACGTCATGTTGGGCATGATCTCGCCGAGGATGACGCGCGCATCGCTCTCGCCGGTGACGATCGCCGCCGCGACGAAGTCGCGCCGACGCAGGCTCAGCGCCTGCGCGCGCAGCACGCGCGCGTTCCACGCCCAACCCGTGAGCACGAGCACGAGCGCCAGCGTGAGCGGGCCCGAGGGCAGGTAGGCGGCGATCACGATGGCGAGCGGCAGCCCGGGGATCACGAGGAAGACGTTGAACAGCAGCGACAGGACGGCGTCGACGCGGCCGCCGAAGTATCCCGCGGCGACGCCGACGAGCGCGCCGACGAGCACGACCGCGAGCCCGACGCCGAAGCCGATCGCGAGCGAGACGCGCGTGCCCACGACGAGCTGCGCGAGCACGTCCTGCCCCTGGCCCGTGGTGCCGAGCCAGTGCGCGGCCGACGGGGGCTGGAGCGGAATGCCGACGAGCGCCTGCGGGTCGCCCACGAGCCACGGGCCCGCGAGGCCGACGAGCGCGAAGACGCCCAGCAGGGCGGCGCCCACGGCCGCCTTGCGGTCCCGGCGGATCGCTTCCCACCACGGCGCGAGTCCGGCGGGCGCCCTCACGACGACGCGTCCCGGATGCGCGGGTCGAGCCACAGCACGGCCACGTCGACCAGCCAGTTCGCGCCGAGCACGGCCAGCGTGATGACGAGGAAGATCCCCTGCATGAGCGGGTAGTCCTGGTTGCGCACTGCCTGCACGAGCAGGTAGCCCTGCCCGGGGTACGAGAACACGATCTCGGTGAGGAGCGAGCCGCCGAGCACGAAGCCGAGCGCCATCCCGAAGCCCGTGACGCTCGGCAGGAGCGCGTTGCGCGCCGCGTAGCGCAGCACGACGCGCGCCGGGTGCAGCCCCTTCGCGCGCGCGAGCTGGACGTGGTCCGAGCCGAGGACCGCGATCATCGTGTTGCGCATCGAGAGCAGCCAGCCGCCGAGCGTCGCCAGCACGACCGTGCCCACGGGCAGCGCCGCGTGCCGCGCGACGTCGGCGACGAACGCCCAGGTCCAGCCCGGCACGGCGTCGTCCGAGTACGCGTGGCCGAGCGGGAACCAGCCGAGCGTGAAGCCGAGCACGTAGAGCGCCACCATCGCGAGCCAGAAGTAGGGCAGCGCGCCGAGGAAGACGAGCACCGGCGGCAGGACGCCGTCGAGCCAGCCGCGCCGCCACCACGCCGCCGCGACGCCGAGCAGCGTGCCCGCGACGAAGCTGATCACGACCGCGCTGCCCGCGAGCAGCACCGTCCAGAGCAGCCCCGTGCCGATGACCTGCGTCACGGGCGCGGGGAAGTACGCGACCGAGAGGCCGAGGTCGCCGCGCAGCGCATGCTGCAGGTAGGTGAGGTACTGGCTTCCGAGCGGCGCCTGCGTGAGCCCGAACGTCTCGCGCAGCGCCTGCATCGCCTCGGGCGCGAGCCGGCCGCGGAAGCGCGCGAACAGCGCCGTCGCGGGATCGCCGGGCATCAGGCGCGGGAGGAAGAAGTTGAGCGTGAGCGCGGCCCACGCCGCCACGGCGTAGAAGCCCAGGCGCCGGAGCAGGAACCTCATCGCGGCGACCCCTTCGGCGCCAGCGTCGTCAGAACGAGCAGGCACTCGCCGCGGTCGAACTTGTTCGGGGATGCGTCGGCGTAGGGGGACGTGCGCGAGGGGAAGCCGTCGAAGCGCCCGCGGTTGTACTCCGCCCACGAGGGGTTGGGATAGAGCGGGATCGCCGGCGCCTCGGCGACGAAAACGCGCTGCATCTCGGCACACAGCCGGCGCTGCGCCGCCGGGTCCGCCTCGCGCTCGAACGCCTCCAGCGCGCGGTCGGCGGCCGGGCTGCCGTAGCGGTGCCAGTTGCCCATCGACGCCGTGCCTTCGGGCTTCACGGTCGCCGGGGCCATGAGCCACTGGTAGAAGGTGTACGGCGTCGGGCCCTCGAACGACCAGCCGAGCGAGAGGTCGAAGTCGCCCTCCTGCACGCGCTGGAACCAGGCGCTGAAATCGTACGTGCGCACCGACGCCTCGATGCCGAGGTCGCGCAGGCCGCGCGCGATGACCTGCGCGGCGCGCACCCAGTCCGACCAGCCCGACACGGTTAGGATCTCGTACGTCCACGGCCGGCCGTCGCGCCGGTGGCGCAGGCCATCGGGGCCGCGCGGGTACCCCGCGGCGTCGAGCAGCGCCGACGCGCGCACGACGTCGTGGCGCACCCAGTCCCCGCGCGCGACGGCGAGCGAGTCGCGCCACGTGCCGAGCGCGTCGCTCAGGCCGGTGGCGTCGGCCGGGCGCGAGTAGCGGTAGAGCGCCACGTCGACCAGCAGGTCGCGGTCGATCGCCATGCTGAGCGCCTTGCGCACGCGCGCGTCGTCGAACGGGGCGCGCCGCGTGTTCGCGTAGAGGAAGATCGTGCTGCCCGTGAGCGGGAACCAGTAGCCGTGGGCCGCCGGCCGGCGCGCCACGTAGACGCGGTCGATCGCCGGCACGAAGTTGCCGGCCCAGTCGACCTCGTCGAACACGAGTGCGAGGTTGGCGCGGTCATTCCCGGGGAACGCGGGAAAGCGCAGCGCGTCGACGCGGGGACGTCCCGGCTGCCAGTAGTGCGGGTTGCGGCCCAGCTCGTAGACCTGGTGCTGGAAGGTGCGCACCTCGGTGTAGGGGCCGGTCGCGACCGGGCGCTCGTTCGGGAACGTGACCGGGTCCTTGAGCGGCGCCCACACGTGCTCGGGGACGATGGGCTGCGGCGCGATCTCGTCCGCGCCGGGGATGAACACCCGCGCGAAGCGGAAGTCGACCGTGGAGTCGTCCACGGCGCGCACGTCCGAGAGGAAGCCCCACACGCCGCGGCGGTCGAGCGCCGGGAAGCGCCGCAGCAGGTCGAACGTGAACGCCACGTCGCGCGCGCCGAACGGCCGGCCATCCGACCAGCGCACGCCCGCGCGCGTCGTCACGCGCAGCACGCGGTTGCCCTGGCGCCACGCGCGCGCCGTCGCGAGCCACGGGACGGTCTCGCCGCGCACGCTGTTGAAGACGAACAGCGGCTCGTAGATGCCGGCGAGCGTCGGCCAGCGCGCGGAGGTCGCGGTCGTGAGCGGGTTGAAGTTGCGCACCCACGACGCCTGCTGCTCCTGCGAG
>JBAIWU010000333.1:0-1811 GCA_037917155.1 Candidatus Eiseniibacteriota bacterium | reverse complement strand
GCCAGCGCGGCGGCCGTGGCGAGCAGGGCGGCGAAGCGGACGCGGCTCACGGTCGCACCTCCCGGGCGGTGGAGAGGCCGTCGAGCAGCACGCCGAGCCGCACCGCGAGCTCGCCGCGCAGGTCGTCGATGCGCGCGCCGGGCGGGCAGCCCCCGGCGCAGTGGAGCCACTCGTAGAGCGTCGTCACGTAGACGCCCGAGATCATCGAGAGCGCGCGGCGCGCGGGCACGTCGGCGCGCAGCTCGCCCGAGGCGCGGCCCTGCTCGAGCATGGCGAGCACGAGGTTCTCGAGACGCTGGCCGGCCTCGTTGCCCGGCGCGAAGCCGCGCTTCATCCACTCCGTGAACACCCAGCGCGACAGCTCGCGGTCGCTCTCGTAGGCGGACGCGGCGCGCTGGTAGAGGTCGACGAGCCGCGCGCGCGCGGGCGCGCTCGACTCGAGCAGGCCGGCGGCGTCCTCCTCCGTGGCCTCCTGCAGGCCCTCGGACAGGTAGGCGAGCACGGCCTCCTTGCGCGGGAAGTAATTGAAGAACGTCCCGCGGCCGACGTCGGCCTTCTCGGTGATCTCGTCCACCGTCGTCTCCTCGAATCCCTTCGCCCGGAACAGCTCGACGGCGGCGGAGAAGATGCGGCGGCGGGTCTCTTCCTTCTTGCGCTCCCGGCGCGACAACTCGACGTGCGTCATGATCGCCTTTCGACACGGACTTGCGGAGGTATCGAGAACAACGTTGCACCGGAGTATTCGCATGGACCGGGTGCAGGGTTTCACCGGAAGATGGACGCAGTTCAAAATTGATGTGAAGTCCAGTTTCTGGCAACGCGTGGGTGTCGTCGTGGGGCGCGCGGCCGACCGCCGCTTCTCTCCCGGGGTGAAGCTGCAACTCCTTATGGAGCCGATGGCTCCCGATGAGGGCCCGGCGCGAGCCGGGTGTTGAGGGGGACCGGGGCGGGTGCTAGCTTGCCGTTGCCCATGCTCTCCCGCATCCAGCAGCCGAAGGTGGTCAAGCACTGCCCCGAAGGCCACCCCATGCGAATGGAGTGGCGGACCTGCCCGCGCTGCTCGGGTACCCGGCCCGAGGCCGAGGCGCCCGCGCGCGACGCCACCGAGATGACGGTGATCCTCGGCGCCCCGCCCGTGCAGCGGCCCGAGCCCGCGCCCGAGCCGCCGCCGACGTGGATCGCGCTGCTCACCGTGGCGAGCGGTCCCGAGACCGGCCGGCGCATCGAGATCCACCCCGGGCGCTGGAAGTTTGGCAAGGGGCCGCGCGAGGAGGCGGGGTTCACGCTCGTGCAGATCGCGGACAACTTCATGTCGCGCGACCATTTCGCGCTCGAGGCCGGCACCGCGGCCGTGGTGCTGCGCGACCTGGGCTCGACGAACGGCACGTTCGCGAACACCTCGCGCGTCGAGCGCCACATTCTCGCCGAGGGCGACCTCGTGCGCGCGGGCGAGACCACGTTCCGCGTCTCGCTCGCGACGAAGGGTCCGGCGTCGTGAGCGACGAGGAGGTCCTGCGCGTCACGGACGCGGGCGAGGCGTTCGAGGTCGAGCTGGCGGGCGAGCGCGTCGTCTTCGGCCGGCTCGAGACCTGCGACGTCGTGCTCGTCGACGACGGCGTCTCGCGGCAGCACGCCGCGCTCGAGCGCGAGGGCTCGGGCTGGGTGATCACCGACCTCGGCAGCCGCAACGGCACGTTCGTGAACGAGGAGCCGGTCGAGCGGCGCCGCGTCCGCCCGGGCGACCGCATCCGCATCGGCACCGGCGTGACGGTGGAGTGGCTCGCCGCCGCGCCGGCGCCCGCGCGCGAGCG
>JBAIWU010000332.1:0-8916 GCA_037917155.1 Candidatus Eiseniibacteriota bacterium | reverse complement strand
TTCCAGGAGGCGATCGTCGCGACGCGCGACCAGCAGGGCCGGAGCGTGCTGCGCTGCGTGCACGACGCCGCGGCGCTGCGCGGGCTGCTCTCGGCGCCCGCCCCGCCCGCGCCGGAGGAGCGCTGATGCGCCGGATGGCCGCATGGGCCCTCGCGCTGGCGATCGCGACGACGCTGCCTCCGGCCGCGAGAGGTGCCGCGATCTGGATCGTCAACAAGGACGACGCTGGCAGGG
Organism: Candidatus Eiseniibacteriota bacterium; assembly: GCA_037917155.1. Classification (GTDB taxonomy): domain Bacteria; phylum Eisenbacteria; class RBG-16-71-46; order RBG-16-71-46; family RBG-16-71-46; genus CAIXRL01. The sequence continues at coordinate 8,682 of JBAIWU010000332.1, read as the reverse complement.
GCCTCAACGACCCGACGCCGGTCGAGCCCGTCGGCGGCAACCCGGGCCGGACGCTGGGCGAGCAGCGCCTCTTCGTGCTGCAGACCGCCGCCGCCACGTGGGCGTCCCGGCTCTACGACCGCATCCCGGTGAGCGTCGAGGTGCGCTTCGAGCCGCTGAGCTGCTCGGAGGCGGGCGCCGTGCTCGGCATGGGCGGCGCGATCGAGTTCGACCGGGATTTCCGGAACGCGCCGTACCGCTCCACGTGGTACAGCGCCGCGCTCGCGAACCGGCTGGCCACGGCGGACCTCAACCGGGAGGAGTCCGACGTCGCGCTCACGTTCAACTCGGCGCTCGGCAGCGCGACGTGCGACCGGCACTGGTACCTGGGCGTGGACGGCCGGGCCGGCGGCGACTGCGACCTGCTGCGCGTGGCGTTGCACGAGCTGGCCCATGGCCTCGGCTTCCAGACGAGCACGGACGAGACGAGCGGCGAGGAGCTGGACGGCTCTCCGTCCATCTATGATCGCCGCCTGCTCGATCGCGCCACGGGACGCCACTGGAACGACGAATCCGCCGCGGAGCGCGCGGCCTCGGCCGTCGGCTGCGACCGGCTCGTCTGGGACGGCCCCGCGGTCCGGGCGCACGCCGCGGAGGTCCTGTTGCCCGTGGCGCTGGTGCGCGTGGTCGCGCCCGCGCCCGTCGACTACGAGGCCGGCGTCGCGGCGTTCGGGCCGCCCGTGTCGACGACCCCCGTCACGGGAACGGTCGCGATGGTCGACGACGGCGTCGGCCATCCCGCGGACGCCTGCGAGCCCATACCCGGCGACCTCACCGGCCAGATCGCGTTCGTCGATCGCGGCTCGTGCACGTTCGTGACGAAGGTGCTCCACGCGCAGCAGGCGGGCGCGATCGGCGTGATCGTCGCGGACTCGGTCGCCGACTGCCTGCCCCGCGAAATGGCCGGCGACGATCCCGGGATCACGATCCCGGCCGTGCGCATCACGCTCGAGGACGGACTCGCCCTGCGCGCGGCGATCGCGGGCGGCGTGACGGCCTCGATCGTGGCCGACCCCGCCCGCCTCGCGGGCACCGACGACGCGGGACGCCCGCGCATGTACACCCCGGTGGGCGGGAGCGGCTCCTCGGTCAGCCACTGGGACACGACGCCGCGGCCCCAGCTGCTCATGGAGCCGTTCATCTACCCGGGGGAGCCCGGGAACCTCGACCTCACGCCTTGGGTGCTGCACGACATCGGGTGGTACATCGGCACCGGGATCCCGCCGGATCCCGGCATGAACGTCCTCGAGCCGTGCACGCCGAACCCGACCCGCGGGCCGGCGGAGATCACGTTCATCATCGCCCGCGAGATGCCGGTCCGGCTCGGCGTGTTCGACCTCGCGGGGCGTCGCGTCGCCTCGCTGGCGGACGGCACGTGGCCGGCCGGGCGCCATGTACTCGGCTGGGCCGGCGTCGACGCCGGGGGCCGGCAGGCACCCTCCGGGGTCTACCAGGTCCATCTGTGGACGCCGGACTTCTCGGAATCGCGCTCGATCGTGCTGGCGCGCTGAGGCCGCACCCGCGCGGTCGTGCAGTCTGGGGCCGCGCCGGCGCGGCCGACGCGCCCGCGCCCCGGGCCGTGCCGCTCGAGGCGCCGTCGCTGAGCAGCGTCTCGCCCGACGTGCTCGATCGCGCCGAGTTCCCGCGCCTGGGCGGCATCGCGTGGCGGGGCGTCGTCGACGAGGGCTCGACCGCGAGGCCGTCCGCCTCACTCCACCATGATCGTATCCGAGACCGCCGCCGCCCGGGTGCTCTTGTCCAGCGGGCGCAGGCGCAGGCGGATCGCGCCGCGCGCGTCGGCGGGGACCGCGAGCGTCGCGGTGTTCTGCTCGCGGCCACCGACGGCCCGCGCGAGCGGGCGCCAGTCGCCGCCGGTGCCGGGCGCCCATTCGAGGTCTGCCCGCGCGGCGCCCAGCCACGCCACCGTCGCGCGCGCGCCGTGCGTCCAGCGCTCGCCGGAGTGCGGGCGCGTGAACGCGTTCAGCGAGATGCCATAGACCCAGAACGCGCCGCCCTCGCCGGTACCCGAGTAGGGCGCGCCCGCAACCAGCCCGGCGTGGCCGTGCGCGAGGCCGGGCACGGCGGCGAGCGAAGTGCCGAGGTTGCCGTGGCTGTCGGTGCCGGTCAGCTCCATGACCGGCGCGTCGCCCCGGCGCGCGAGGTCGTATACGTACGCGGCGCCCGCGGCGAAGCCGACGTCCGTCACGTAGTAGCCGCCCACGACGAGGTCGCGGCGACCATCGCCGGTCACGTCACCGCAGGCGAGCGCGTGGCCGAAGCGCGAATTCTCCTCGGGCCCGCGCAGCACCTTCCAGGCCAGCGGGCTCGGGTGCTGGCCGCCGCGGAAGATGGATACCGTGCCGCTGCGGTGGGTGAAGCCGTCCCCGCGCTCGGCGCCCACCGCGAGATCCTCGAAGCCGTCCCCGTCCACGTCGCCCACGCCCTGGATCGCGATCCCGAACCACGTGTCGGCGTGCGGCCCGTACAGATCGAGCGCGGGCCGGTCGCTCATCGCCCGGCCGCCGTAGTAGATGGCCACCCGCCCGGTGCCCGCCCCCACGCGCCGATCGACGTTCGCGCCCACGGCGAGGTCGGGGTAGCCGTCGCCATTGAAATCGCCGATGCCCGCGACCGCGATGCCGAACTGCCCGCCCGTGGCTCCGGGTCGCAGCACGAGGTCCGGCTCGGCGTGCAGCTCGGCGCCGCCGAACCACACGTACGCGATGCCGGCCGCGGCGCCATCGGTGGGATCCCCCGGTGCGCTGGTGACCAGGTCGGCGAAGCCGTCGCCGTTCAGATCGCCCGCTCCGGCGATCGAATAGCCGAACAGGTCGCCCGCGCGCCGGCCGTGCAGTGTGGCCGCGAGCACGCCGCCCTCGCGGCGATCGCCGAAGTACACGCGCACGGCGCCGGAGCTGCGGCCGTGAGTCGCGTCGCCCGGATCGCCGATCGCGAAGTCGGGCACGCCGTCGTGGTTGATGTCGCCGAGCGCGGCCACGCTGTAGCCGCCGGGCCCGAACGTGCGCCAGGGCCGGAACGTCCCGTCGGGCTGACCGCGGTACAGCTCGACGCGGCCGGCCCCGTTCGCGTCGGCGGGCCCGCCCACCAGGAGATCGGCAACGCCGTCGCCATCGATGTCGCCGGGACAGGCCATGCTGAAGCCGAGCAGCCCATTGGGCTCGCCGCCCTCGACTGTCTGCAGCACCTGCGTCGCGAGCGCGGGTCCCTCGGGGCGCACGTGCAGCCGCGGCCGCACCCAGTCCGGCACCCAGCGCACGCCCGCCCACAGGAGAGCGACCAGCGTGGCGCCCGTGGCGGCCGCGGCGAGCAGGCGCGGCCGTGTGGCGCGCAGCTCGCTCGCGCCGTGCGCGCCACCGGTGACCATGGCCAGCGCGCGCTCCATCTCCGCCGCATCGTGGAAGCGACCCTCCGGCGCGCGCGCCAACGCGCGCTCCACCGCCTGCACGAACGGCGGGGGCAGGTCGGGACGCAACGTCCGCAGCGGTTCGATCCGGTCATGCGCGAGCTTCTCGCGTAACTCCGCGAGCGAGGCGGCCTCGACCGGGAAGCGGCACGTGACGAGCCGATAGAGCACGACGCCGAGCGAGTACAGGTCGCTCGCGCGCGTCGGCGCGCCGCCAGCGAGCAGCTCGGGCGCGGCAAAGAGCGGCGTGCCCGCCGAGCTCGCGCCGCCATCGAGCACTCCGTCGCGCCCGCGCGCGGCGCCGAAGTCCATGAGGACGATGCGGCCCGCCGACTCGATCGCGCCGCCCGTGCCCTCGCGCATCACGTTGCGCGTCTTGACGTCACCGTGCACGAGGCCCGCGCGATGCACGGCCGCGAGCGCCGCGCACAGGTCGGCGCCGATCGCCGCCGCCTCGCGCGCGCCGAGGGGCCCCAGCTCCTGCAGCAGCCGCTCGAGCGTGCGGCCGCGCACCAGCTCCATCCAGATCCCGGCGCGGCCGTCGCGCGTGTCGGCGCCATGCACGGTGATCACGTTCGGATGGCGCACCTTCGCGAGCGCCTGCGCCTCGCGCAGCCAGCGCGCCGCGCTGCCGGTCTCGCCCGCGGCGCGCAGCTTGAGCGCCACTTCGCGCCGCAGCGCGGGATCCCACGCGCGCCACACCTCGCCGAAGCCGCCCTCGCCCAGCTTCTCGAGCACGCCCAGCGGCCCCCACGTGAACGCGGCCTCGGGCTCGGCGGGCTGGGCCGGCTGCGGGGCCGCAGCCGCCGCGGCGCCGAGGCGCTGGATCTCGCGCAGACGCTCGAGCGTCGAGGAGAGATCGCCCGCGCTCTGGCGCGCCTCCTCCCAGTCGACGGGCTCGTCGTCCGCGAGCCGCATCGCGATCTCGAGCAGGCGCGGGTCGCGCCCGGCCTCGGAACCGGGCTCACTCATCCATCGCCTCCGCCAGGTCCACGAGCGCGCGCGCGAGCAGCACGCGCACCGCGTCGACCGAGGGCTTGCCGAGCGCCGCCGCGATCTCGGCGTTCGACCAGCCCAGCTCCACCTTGAGCACCACCGCCTCGCGCTGCGCGACGGTGAGCCGCTCCAGGCCCGCCTCGTAGCGCCGCACCGCGTCGCGCCCCACCGCCTCCTCGAGCGCGGTCGGCCCGGGATCGACGAGCCCGTCGTGCAGCGGTCCGGTCGAGCGGCGCGTCGCCGCGCGGCGCGCCTCGTCGCGGATCGCGTTGAGCAGGATCTGCCTCAGGTAGCCGAGGAACGCGCCCTCGCCGCGCGACTCGAACGAGCCCAGGCGGCCGAGCGCGCGCACCAGCGTCACCTGCACGAGGTCGCCCGTCTCCGAGAGGTCGCGCGCGGCCCGCGGCAGGCGCTGGTGCGCCCAGCGCGTGAGCACCGGGATGTAACGGGCGAAGAGTCGCTCGCGCGCCGAGTCGTCGCCCGAGCGCACGAGCTCGAGCAGCAGCGCGGTGCTCTCGAGCGGCTGCGGATCGACGCGGGGAAACCCGCTCTCGGAGGCGGGCATGGGTCACTCCGGGATGGAACGGGCGTGACGGGACCGGCCCGGAATTCAAGCGGGTCCGCCTCGTGCGAGTCAAGGCCATCCCTCCCGGAGCGTTTCAGCGTTCCTCACTGCCCGATCGTGGCGGGCCCTCCCACCGTGGTGATGTTCGCCGCCTGGTTGATCCCGGAGAAGGTCTCGGTGCTGTGCATGTTGCCCACCAGGAAGATGACGCCGCCCGATGGGCACGCGGCGAGCCCCTGCGCCAGCGTCGCGAACGGGGTCAGGAAGGCGCCGGTCTGCGTGCCCGAGTAGGCGAAGTTCACCCAGACGCCGGTCGGGCCGTAGCTCCACCCGAGCGCATCGAGCAACCTCCACTCCACTCCCATGGCCGGATCCTGCCCCGGCGTCTGGAACGCGTCCTGGACCCGCGGCGTGACGGCGGGGCTCCACCAGTCCGAGAAGTCGCCGCCCTGCGTCTGGTTGTAGCGCACCAGCCGGTGGACCCCGTCGAGGGCGAGGAACGCGGAGTCCGTGGCGCTGGTCGTGAAGCTGCGATTGCCGTTGACGTCGTAGCGGAACATGTCCTCCGCAAAGACCGCCCCGGTCGGAGCCGCCGCGCCGTTCAACGACCCGTTCAACCTCGAGGCCGAGCCCAGCACCTCGTCCATCTCATGCGAGGCGACCGCGAACAGGCTGTACTGGCCGCCCGTGGTCGGGTTGGTGGTCAGGTTCATCAGGTCGAGATCGAGGTAGATCGTGCCGTCGGTGCTCGCCTGCACCTGCTGTGGCAACGCCGCGAGGCGCGTGGCCATGCTTCGCCGCAGAGCGGTGGGGTCGAGCGCCGACTCGCGGGGCAGGAGCACCGAGGTGGCGATGCCGTTCGGAGCCTGCTGCGGGGCGCTCGAGAGGCCGAGCGCGCGCGCCAGCGGCAGGGACACGATGATGCTGTCGTTGCCCGTGAGCGGATTGGGACCGCTTTGCGGCAGCGATGCGATCGCCACCGCGTCGTCGAACGAGCTGGCGTGCTGCTCGACGGCCAGCAGCCAGTCCGCGTAGCGGTACTGGCGCGTGAACCAGCTGCTGTTGCCCAGTCCGGTGTACTGGCGCACGAACGTGATCGTGACATTGACCGGGTCCTGGATCTTCGACTGGTACTGCGCGATCGCGGAGTTGATCGTGTTCTCGATCGTGGCGGCCTGCGGGTGGTTGGTGATCGAGGTGTCGTACGTCGCCGTGATCGTGAACGCTCGCGCTCCCGTGGGCGAGAGCAGCGCGCACGCCAGCACCGCGAGCTCGCTGATCCGTGCCGCGACGAGCCGCATTCGCGTCCGGGCGCCGGGGCCGCTCATTGCAGGCTCACGAGCACGAGCACGAGGCCCGTGCCCGTCTCCAGCGATGTCATCGCCTTGCCGAGGATCGCCCCGCTCGCGCGGCGGTGATCCGCGGCCACCATCGCGTAGCCTGCGCGCCCGGCGGTCGTGAGCAGGTCGCCGGGATGGATCGGCGCGCGTGTGGCGTCGCACCGGACCCACACGCGGCCGCTGAGCGCGATCGGCTGCGTGCCATCGCGTACCTCGCCGCGGCCCAGCTCGACGCCGGCGTGCAGGCCGTTGGCGCCGCTCACGACGCCCGCCACGGTGCGGCAGTACGCGCCCGCGGCCACGCGCAGCCGGCCCGGCGCGCGCGGGTCGATCGCCATCACCGTGCCCGGCTCGACGCGAGGCGCGTCGAAGCGCTCGGCGAGGTCGGCGCCGCCGAGGATGGTCAGCGTCTTCACCGTGGTCGGTCCGTCGGCGTAGAGCGCGATGCCGCCGCCGTCGTTGCGGAAGTAGCCGCCCTTGCCGCTCGCGGAGCCGGAGATGCCGACCACGCCCGACTTGTTGGCGCCCGCGCTGTAGCCCCAGGTGCCGTCCAGGTTCTGGCTGTAGCCGTAGACCCCGATGTAGTTCGTGCTCGCTCCGTAGACGCCGATGCTCGCGCTGCTCGTGCCGGAGACGCCGTAGTAGTTCGTGCTCGCTCCGTAGACGCCCTCGGCGTCGGTCGATACGCCGCGCACGCCCTGCGCCCCGGTGCCGCCGAAGCCGCTGCCGGAATTGCCGACGCCCGAGACGGCGGCGTTGATCGTGTTGATCAGCTGGCCGGTGATCGTGGCGCGCACGCCGTAGCCGCCGCTCGCCCCGTTCACGTCGATCTTCGCGCCGGGCGCGAGGGTGTTGATCCCGAGCGAGCCGGTCAGGTAGTGCCGCGTGCTGGTGCCGTCGTAGAAGCCGAGGCCGTTGCCCGCCGAGTTGCCGATCGCCAGCGTCGCGTTGTTGGCGCTGTTGTTGGTGGCCACGATCGGGTTGCTGGCCGTACCGCCGTCGACCCGCAGCATCTGCCCGGGCACCGACGCCATGCCGATTCCCACCAGGCCCGGGTAGTCGATCCCGTTCGCGTCGTTGGTCCACTGGCTCGAGCCCGAGGGGCCGTTGATCGCGCGCAGCGCATAGGGCACGGCGAGGACCGGCTGGCGCGGCGACAGCTGCGTGTACGCGCCGCCACCCGAGGCGCGCACCTGGATGTCGAGCCAGCGGGCGCTGCCGTCGAACACCGCGGCGCCGAAATCGAGGTTGGAGCTGAAGAGGCCGTTCGTGACCGGGACCCCGAGCACGGTCTGCGACGTGCCGACCTGCGTCGCGCCGGTCGAGTCCGTGAAGAGCCGGAACGTGAAGTCGTACGGGCCGCTCACGGCCGAGCCGGAGAGCTTCAGCAGGCCCTGGTAGTTGAAGGCCGAGCCGAGCGTGGTGGCGCCCGCGAGCGTCGCGGCGACGAGCAGAGCCGCGACCGCGACGCCGGTGAGGAGACGGAGCTTGCGCATGGTGGGTTCCTCCCGCGGCCGGGTGGGGTTCACTGGAGCACGACGATCCGGGCGCCGGCGCGGAAAGCGCCGGCTTCGAGGCGCGCGAAGTAGACGCCGCTCGCGACCGGCTGACCGGTGTCGGAGCGCGCGTCCCATGGGACCCGCTGCACGCCGGCGGCCAGCGTCGCGTCCACGAGCTGCCGCACGCGCTGGCCGGCGACGTCGTAGATGACGAGGCGCGTCGGGCTGGTCGAGGCCAGCTCGAACTCGATCGTGGTGCCGCCCGCGACCGGGTTGGGGCGCGCCGCGCGGAGCGCGAAGCGCAGCGGCACCCCCCGCGACCCGCCGACGCCGAGCGGCGCGAGGATCGGCTGCTCCCAGAAGCCGCCGCTCAGCGAGAAGTCGCCGCCGCTGAGCGCGGAGCCGGTGAAGCCGACGGAGCCGCCCAGCTGGAAGCTGCCGCCGCTGCTCGCGACAGAGCCGCCGCTCGTGATCGAATTCCAGGACAGGTCGAATCCGCCGCCGGTCTGCCCGCGCGCCGACGGCGCGACCGCGAGCAGCAGCACGAGGACGACGGGCCAGGGCGTGGGATGGCGCACGCGAACCCTCCTCCCGATGAGGACCGAACGCCCCGGGCGGCCTCCGGGGAGGGGTATGCAGTCGGAAACGGAAGGAGACGCGAAAACGAACGCGGAAAGTCCGGGAGCCCGCGGGGCACAACTCGCGGACAACGGGCTGCCGCGGTCGCGGTACCGTTCCCGCCGTACGGAGCCCCTCGCCCGAACGAGGAGCCGCATGCCCCGCCCCGATCCCGCACCCTCGCTCCGCGCCCGCGCGCTC
>JBAIWU010000331.1:0-2608 GCA_037917155.1 Candidatus Eiseniibacteriota bacterium | reverse complement strand
CTCGCGCAGCCGCCCACGGAGCGCGCGTGGCCCACCGGGCGCGACCGCGCGCTGGCGCGCTGGCGCGCGGCGTTCGACCGCGCGCTGCCCGCGCACGGCGACGTGATCGCGGACTTCCCCTCGCTCGCGGCGCTCTCGCTGCGCGATTCGGTCCATTCGCTGCACCACGTCGCGGCCGGGCGCTACACGTTCTCGCGCCGCGCCTACCCCGCGCCGCGCGCCCCGGCGGCGATGCTCGCCGACCTCTCCGCGCTCGCCGCCGCGGGCGAGATCGACTCGGCCGGGCTCGACCGGCTGCGGCGCTACGCCGCCGCGCGCGGCCTGCGCGCCGTCGACGCGGCCGGCGACCTCGTCCGGCTCTCTCCCGCCGCGGCCGAGACGCTCGCGTGGCTCGAGCCCGTCCCCGCGGCTGGACCGGGCATCCCCTTCGACGGCGCGCTCGAGTGGCTCGGCGGGCGCGTCGCGCCGGGTCCCGTGCGGCCCGGCGACCGGCTGGCCGTGGCGACGACGTGGCGACGCGTCGCGCCGCTGCCCGGCCTGGCGCAGGTGCAGTGGGCCGTCACCGACGCGCGCGGGCGGACGCGCGAGGACGAGCCGCGCCTGCTCGGCGCGGGCTGGACCGATCCGGGCGCCTGGCCCGCCGGCGCGGCGTTCGAGGAGCGCACGACGTGGATCGTGCCCGACGACATGCCCCCGGGCGCCTACACGCTCTCATTCAGCGCCAGCTGGCGGCGCGGCGAGGCCGAGCGCGACGCGGCGCCCCCCGATTCGCTCGTGCGCGCGACCGGCGGCAGCGTCGACGTCGGGCGCTTCGTCGTCCGTACGCGCTGACGCGGCGCGGGGCGGGCGAGCGCCCGGACGAACACCGGGGCCCCGCCTGTGGCGGAGCCCCGGGAGGCATTCCTTGTGCCGCGCATCCTGCGTTCGCGTCCTGCGATCAGGCCCTCGCGAGGTCCTGCCCCCGGCGGACCATCACGAGGAACGCGCTGGCGAGCATGACGATCGACCCGAGCCACACCAGGTTGATGAACGGCTTCGTGCTCACCTCGACGGCGAGGATCTCCGCGCCCGCCCCCTGCTCCTGCCCGGGCAACGAGAGCTGCACGCGGCCGGTGTTGGGATCGGCGCTCACGATGTTCACCTGTCCGCCGCCGGGCAGGTAGTCGGCGCCGTGCGTCTGCTGGCCCGAGGCCATGTCGATCTCGAACGTGGGCTTGAGCGGCACCGTGCGCCCGCCCGTCTCGGCGGTGAGCATCGCGGTGAGCTTCATCTTCCCTTCGCCCGGCTCGGGCACCATGCTCTCGAACGTGTACTTCACCTGGCCGAGCTGCTTCGTCTCGCCGGGGCTGAACCACACGCCGGCCCCTCCGGGGTCGGAGCCCACCATCTCGAGCGGCGAAATGTAGAGGTCCTTCGCGAGGAAGCGCTCGATGTGCGGGTTCTTCATCCAGCCCTGGTTGTACTCGCTCCAGAAGAACCGCGCCTTCGCGGTGAAGCTGCGATCCGGCCCCGAAACCGCGATGACCGCCTGGTCCTTGCCGTCCGCCTCGTGCTGCAGCCCCTGGAACGTCATCCGGTAGCCCAGCGCGTTGCGCGCCTCGCCGCGCGGGAGCTGCACCTGCGCCGACTGGCCGTACTTCGACGACGCGATGACGCCGATGAGCAGGATCGACGCGCCCATGTGCCCGAGGAACGCGATGCCGTGCTTCCAGCCGGCCCGGAAGCCGCGCACGGTGACCGCGAAGTTCGCCGCGAGCGCGAACGCCATGGCGAACACCACCGCCGCCGGCATCGCGTCGCGCACGCCGAGCAGGATCGCGACGAGCGTGATGCCGGCCCCGACGCCGACCGAGACCAGCGTGACCGGCGCGTACATGACCATCGCGACGACGATCCACAGCAGCATCGCCACGCCGGCGATCGACACCCACTGCGCGCCGATCTTGTGCGACCACGACAGCAGGAACGAGCCCAGGAACAGCAGCCCGATCGCCAGGCCCGTGGCGCCCAGCGCGCCGCGCACGCTGGGCGCGTGCGCCGGCACCTCGTGCCGCCGCCAGCGCAGCAGGGGCGCGATGCCGAGCAGCAGGCCCATCGCGACGGCCAGCGGCGCGTTGACGAGGTTGTAGTACGACGTCTGCACGTTCGCGGGCGGGCCGAACAGCCGCGTGATGAGCGGCGCGCTCATGCCCAGCGTCACGAGCATGCACATGAGCAGGAACACGAGCTGGCCGAGCCACATGAACGACTCGCGCCCGAACGAGCCCAGCGGCTCGACCGGGCCCGGCACGTCGCGCTGCGCCATGCGCCACGCGAGCAGGCCATAGCCGCTCAGCGCGGCGACGCCGATGAACGACAGCAGGAAGCCCGAGAGGCCGAGGTTGGCGAACGAGTGCACGGAGAAGTCCGCGAGCACGCCGCTGCGCGTGAGGAACGACGCGTACAGCACGAGCACGTAGGACGTGATCGCGAGGAAGAAGTTCATGCGCCGCAGCGAGCCCGTCACGCGCTGCACGAGCAGCCCGTGCAGCAGCGCGATGTTGGCGAGCCACGGGATGAGCGAGCCGTTCTCGACCGGGTCCCAGCCCCAGTAGCCGCCCCAGCCGAG
>JBAIWU010000330.1:0-1547 GCA_037917155.1 Candidatus Eiseniibacteriota bacterium | reverse complement strand
CTCGTGAACAAGGAGATTGCGGTCGAGCTCCAGATCGCCGAAGGTACCGTCAAGAACCATCTGCACAACGTGTACGTCAAGCTGGGCATCAGTGACCGCCGCGAGGTGGTGAAGCATGTGCGGCAGCTCGGATTCCTGAAGCACACCGTGTGACGCGCCGGTCGACGCGCCGGAGGATCCGCCATGGCCGCCGAGAGCAGACGCAAGGGGCCGTCGCTCACCGTCGCGCCCGAGCGAGCCCGATCAGGAGACCGGCTGACGCTGCGCGGATCCGGCTGGGGCGCCTGTCGCTGTCGCGTGCTGATCGATGGCGCGTCACGCATCGTGCGTCCGGCGGTCGGACACGCAACGCGGGACGGCTTCGTGCCCGACGCGCACGGTCGCTTCGTCGTCCTGGTTCCCACGCTCGGTCTGGCGCCCGGTCGCCATCGACTCGAAGTCGTCGCCGAAGCCGGTGACGCGCGGGGCACCGCGTCGTTTCACGTCGTGCCCCGGCGCGGCGAGAAGGATCGCGAGCGCGAGCGAGAAGCGCCGTGGGGGCGCGAGGTGGAGCTCTGGCGGCGCCGCTTCGCGCACCTTGGCGACGTGCCGGCCGGGATGATCGCGACCCGACGTCGCGCGCTCAAGACGCTCCGTGGCGCGGCGGACAGGACTGGCCCGGTCGTCCTGGATCGGCCGGTCTCGCCGGGATGCAACTGGACGTGCCTCGGCCCCGGCCCGGGCTACAACGGCGGCGATCCGCAGGACGGCGTGTACTCTGGCAAGGTCCGCGCGCTCGCGATCGATCCGACCGCGCCGGACACCGTGTACGTGGGCGCGTCCGGCGGCGGCGTGTGGAAGACCACCGACGCCGGAGCCACGTGGACGCCGAAGAGCGACTTCCAGTCGAGCCTGGCGATCGGGACGCTGACCATCGATCCGAACGATCACCTCCACGTCGTGGCGGGCACGGGCGTCGATCCGGTCGGCATCCTGGACTACTACGGCAACGGGCTGCTCGTCTCGACCGATGGCGGCGACTCGTGGACCGAGACGGGCTCGGCCACCTTCCAGCGAGAGACAATCTCGCGCGTGCTGTTCGATCCGCGCGACACCACCGGACGGCACATGCTGCTGTCGTCCAGCCTCGGCGTGTACGAGAGCGGTGACGGCGGGCTGAACTGGACGCAGCTCTATGCCGGCCAGGCGACGGACCTGGCGCTCGTCGTGATGCCCGACGGCTCGCTGAAGGCGATTGCGGGTATCCAGGGCCTCTACACGAGCACGCTGAGCGGCGGCGCGTGGTCGACCTGGACGCAGATCGTCGACCCGAGCTTTCCTCCGCACGTGGCCCGCGTCGTCGTCGGCCAGTGCGCCGGAAGTCCGAGCGTGATCTACGCGGGATTCGAGGGGATCGCCGGTGCCGACGACCTGGCCGCGATCGTGAAGACCACCGACGGCGGCGGCTCGTGGGCGAGCGTGGGAAAGCCCGCGAGCCCGTCGTCGCAGCTCTGGCACGCGTTCCACGTCACCGTGCACCCGACCGATCCGGACACCGTGTTCTACGG
>JBAIWU010000329.1:0-2625 GCA_037917155.1 Candidatus Eiseniibacteriota bacterium | reverse complement strand
GTCCGCGGGGAGTACCATGGCCTCGCGTGGTAGGGTCCTCCACCTCTCCGAGAACCTCACCCTGCCGTTCGACCGGCGCGTGTGGCTGGAGCTCAACGCGCTGCGTGCGGCAGGCTGGGAGGTGTCCGCGATCTGCCCCATGGGCGACGGCGGCACCGCCCCGTACGAGGTCCTGAACGACATCCACATCTGGCGCTACCCGGCGCCGCCGCCCACGGCCGGCTTCGTGAGCTACGTGTGGGAATTCGTCTACTGCTGGCTCCGGACCGCGTGGCTGACGCTGCGCGTGAGCGGCGGCCGGGGCTTCGACGTGCTGCACACCGCGAACCCGCCCGACACGTTCTGGGCGATCGCGCTCCTGTACAAGCCGTTCGGCGTGAAATTCGTCTTCGACCACCACGACCTGTGCCCGGAGCTCTACCTGTCGCGCTTCGGCGAGCGGCGCGCGGGCTCCTTCCCGCACCGCGCGCTCCAGTGGCTCGAGCGCATGCAGTTCCGCACCGCCGACCTCGTGATCTCGACGAACGAGTCCTACCGGCAGGTCGCGCTCACGCGGGGCGGCAAGCCCGGGGACCGCGTGTTCGTCGTGCGCAGCGGCCCCAGCCGGAAGCGATTCGGCACCATCCGCGAGGCCGAGCCCGCACTCAAGCGCGGCAAGCGCCACCTCGTCGCGTACCTGGGCGTGATGGCCCCGCAGGACGGCGTGGACCACCTCGTGCGCGCGGCGCGCGTGCTCGTGCGCGACCTGAAGCGCGACGACGTCGCGTTCACGTTCATCGGCGCGGGGGACTCGTTCGACGACCTGCGCGCGCTCGTGCGCGACCTCGGCCTGACGGACTGCTGCGAGTTCACCGGGCGCGTGCCGGACGAGACGGTCGAGCGCGTGCTCGCCACCGCGGACGTGTGCGTGAGCCCCGATCCCCGCAACCCGCTCAACGACGTCAGCACCATGAACAAGGTGCTCGAGTACATGGCGTGCGCCAAGCCGGTGGTCTGCTACGACCTGCGCGAGCACCGATTCTCCGCCGGCGAGGGCGCGCTCTACGCGCAGGCCGACGTCGTCGAGGACCTGGCCGCCAAGATCGCGCAGCTGCTCGACGATCCGGACCTGCGCGCGCGCATGGGCGAGTACAACCGCAGGCGCTTCCTCGACCGGATGGCGTGGGAGCACAACGCGAGCGAGCTGCTCCGAGCGTACGAGACCCTATGCGGACCGACGAAGCGCGGCGCCTGAGCGTCCTGCTCGCGGAGAGCGGGCGGACCGTGGGGGGGACCGAGCGCGTCGTGTGGGAGCTGGCGACGCGGCTCTCCCCGCGGCGGTTCGCCGTGCGCGCGTGGCTGAGCCCCGAGCCGGCGCTGGACGAGCTCGCGTCGGCGCTGGGCGCGCGCGGCGTCGCCGTCGACCGGGTGCGCGAGGTGGACTCGCGCTGGGACTGGCGGGGCATGGCCTCCACCTGGCTCGCGCTGCGCCGCCTCGCGCCCGACGTGCTGCACGTCCACCACGTGTGGCCGGCGGCGGACCGCTACCTCGCGCTGCTCGCGCGGGCCGCGGGCGTGCCGCACGTCGTGATCACGGAGCACATCGTGGGGCAGCCCCATTCGGGCGGGCAGCGCGCGCTCAAGCGCGACGAGCTCGCCCGCGCCGACGCCGTCACCGCGGTGTGCGGTGCCGTCGCCGACACGCTCGTGAGCGACTACGGCATGGCGCGCGACCGGGTGCGGGTCGTGCCCAACGGCGCCGAGCCGCCGGACGAGGCACGCGAGGCGCCGCAGGCGCGGGCCTGGCGGGAGCGCTTCGGCGCGTCGCTGATCCGGCCGCTGTGGGTCGTGGCGGCGCGGCTCGAGGAGCAGAAGGGGCACGCCGTGCTGCTCGACGCGCTGGCCGAGGTGTGGAAGCGCGGGCTCGAGTTCACGCTGGCGGTGGCGGGCGAGGGCTCCCTGCGCGGCGCGCTCGAGCAGCGGGCGCAGCAGCTCGGCATCGCGCCCCGGGTGCGCTTCCTCGGCCAGATCGAGGACGTCGGGCCCCTGCTCGCCGCCGCCGACGCGGTCGTGCTGCCGAGCCTCTGGGAGGGCCTGCCGCTCATCCTGCTCGAGGCCCTCGTGCGCTCGCGCCCGGTGATCGCCACCGACGTCGGCGGCATCGGCGAGGTCGTCGAGAACGGCACCCACGGCGTGCTCGTCGCGCCCGGCAACGTGCTCGCGCTCGCCGACGAGCTCGAGGCCTTCCACCGCCGGTCCGAACGCGCGATCCGCATGGGGCGTGCGGGTGGCGAGCGCGTGCGCGCGGAGTACACCTGGCAGGCCGTCGTGAACGGCTTCGAGGCGGTCTACGACGAGGTGCTGGGGCTTGCCACGTTCTCGCCGGCGGCCGAGGGCGCCGCCGCGCACGGGAGCGGGCGATGAAGGTCGGCGTCGTCGTGCCCTGCTTCCGTCAGGAGCGCTTCCTGCCGCGCACGATCGCCGCGGTGGAGCGCGCGCTGGCCGGGCGCGACTGGCGCGGCGTGCTCGTGCTCTCCGCGCCGGACGCCGACGCGCCGCCGGCGGCGCTCCCGGAGCACTGGCAGGTGCTGCGGCCGCGGGCCGCGCGCGCGCTCACCCCCGGCGCCGCGCGCAACCTCGGGTTCG
>JBAIWU010000328.1:0-4874 GCA_037917155.1 Candidatus Eiseniibacteriota bacterium | reverse complement strand
CTCGACGTCACGGCGCTGCTGCAGCACGTGGCGACGCGCAAGGGCGTCGCCGGCTTCCCCGGCGGGCAGCCCCTCGCGGGCTCGATCCTCGAGGTCGACTGCGACATCCTCGTGCCGGCCGCGCTCGAGAACCAGATCACGGGCGAGAACGCGGGGCGCATCAAGGCGCGCGTCGTCGCCGAGGGCGCCAACGGGCCCACCACGCCGGACGCGGACAAGGTGCTCGACGCGCGCGGGGTCTGGGTGATCCCGGACATCCTCTGCAACGCGGGCGGGGTCACCGTGAGCTACTTCGAGTGGGTGCAGAACCGGATGGGCTTCTACTGGATGGAGGACGAGGTGAACGGACGGCTCCGGGAGAAGCTGGAGCACGCCTTCGCCGACGTCCTGTCCACCGCGGTGCGCGAGACGTGCTCGCTGCGCATCGCCGCGTACATGGTGGCGATCCAGCGCGTGCTCAAGGTCCACGAGCTGCGCGGCATGTACGCCTGACCCGTCGCGACGGAGAAGACGGCGAAAGGGCCCGCGAGGCCGAAGCCTCGCGGGCCCTTCGTCGTGCCGCGCCCCCGGAGGGGCCGGCGACGGCCGATCAGAACTTGAACCGCAGCCCCATCTCGAGGACGTCGTCGAAGTAGTTCTTCACCGGCTTCCAGGTGAGGTCGACTCCCAGCCGCGAGCCGCCGGCGGGAACCGACAGGCCCGCGCCCAGGGCGTAGCCCGAGTACAGGTCGTCACCCGTGGTGAAGTTCGACGACTCGTCGCCCGTCGCCGGGTCGATCGTCGTGTTGAGCGTGCCGTACCACGAGCCTCGCAGCGAGCACAGTTCCCGATAGTTCCATTCCGCCCCGACGGCGAAGTTGTCGCCGCTGAAGTTGTTGTTCTGGAACAGGCCGAGCAGGTGCACGCGGTTGGGACCGTACTGGTACAGGTCGTACGTCGCGCCGAACGTGAAGTACGACGGCAGGTCGAACGGCGCCGACGAGAAGCTCAGGATGCGGTTGGACGACGAGGGGTCGGAGCCCGGTACCTGCACCGACTGGTCGAAATTCGGCCCGTGGAACGACATCGACGGCCCGAAGTTCTTCATGGTGATGCCGAAGCGCAGCCCCTTCCAGCCGGTGTCGTACTGCACCCCGAAGTCCACGGCGAAGCCGTTCGCCGAGTTGTCGAGGACGTGCTCGTTCACGAGGTTCACCGTCGAGCCGAACCGCACCCGGTCGGTGAACTGCCGCGCCCAGCTGACGCCGAGCACCGTGAACGTGGGCGAGATGACCTCGCCGGTGCCGTCGGGCGCGGATTCGGTCGTGACCGGGATGTCGCCGATCGAGAGCACCTTCGCGCTCACGCCCAGCACCCCGAGCGCCCCGACGTTGGTGGCCGCCCCCACGTAGTTCAGCTTCATGGAGGCGATGTAGCTGGTGTGGCTGAACAGGGCCTCGGTCCCGGTGACCGAGGCCAGCCCGGCCGGGTTCCAGAACATGGCCTCGACCCCGGTGGCGTCGGCGCTGCCGGTTCCGCTCAGCGCGGTCCCGCGAGGCCCCACCGGGATCAACAGCTCGGTCGCGCCGCTCGTGCCCTTCCGCTGGTCGGAGCCGGCCCAGACGACGCCGGCCACCAGCGAGAGGAGGGCCACCAGAGCCAGCACGCGAATCGCCAGACGGTGCATGGTCTGCCCTCCGTTCGGTTCAGGATTCACGTACATCGGTTGCTCCCCCCCTCCTAGAAGGTGTTGAGGCGCTCCTTCTCCATGAAGATCGCCATGCGCCCGGTGTAGTTGCCGACCCCGGGCACGTCCACGTAGTAGATGTAGACGCCGCTCGCCACGGGCAGCTGGTTGTCCGTGAGCAGGTCCCAGGTCAGGACCGACGTCGTCGGGTCCGTCTTCCTGATCGTGCGCACGAGCTGGCCGGCCAGGTTGAAGATCCGGACCGTGCACTGCTCGGGCATGTTGACGAAGCGCACGATGCGGTTGAACTGGTTCAGCTCGTACGTCGAGTGGCTGTAGTAGGGATTCGGAACCGCCCGGATCGCCGACAGCCGGCTCTTCGCGAGCCCCGCGTTGTTCTGCTTGAGCGCGCTCGTGCCGAACACGAAGACGTCGTTGTCCTTCGCGGGATTCGCCCAGGTCCAGTTGAACCCGTCCCCGTCGTCGATGACGTCCGCGTCGGACCGCAGCTGCGCCCACACGGCCCACATGATCGGCATCGAGGGGTCGTTGATCGCGTCGTTCGCCGTGTACATCGACTTGGGCGTGGCGCTGTACGGCCGCCGGAACACGAACAGGTACTCGCGTCCCCCGACCCCGTCCGAGGGCGGGTCCCACGTCGAGTCCTGGCTCGCCGGCTGCTGCGCATCCGGCAGGTACGTGCCGTCGGCCTCCGTGATCATCCGCTCGATGAAGGCGACGTCGAGCTGCTGGTTGTTGACGGTGTCCCAAGCCTGGAAGTTGACCGTGTGGAAGCCGCCGTAGTTGTACAGGCGTCCCGGCGTCGGCGCGGAGCCGTCCGCCTGCTCACAGCGGAAATACCGGTAGGCCTTCTGCGTCGCGGTGTGACTGAAGCGCAGTTCCACGGTCGTGAACGAATCGGGCATGGACGAGGGATCCAGGCTGCCTCCCCAGAAGTTCCACCCCGAGTCGGCACCACCGTCGAAGGCCGCGCCTCCCCAGTTGACGCCCTCGAGCGCCCGCCGGTGCGTCGTCACGTTGTTCTCGTACGACGCGCTCTGCAGGGCCGGGAAGTACTTGCCGTCCTCCACGACCTGGATCCCGTCGACGACGCGGTAGTCGCCGTCACCCCGGCGGTTGAGCTGGTTGGCGAGCAGCACGGTGCCCGTCGTGCTGTCGGTGAGCGACCACGCGTACAGCACCGTGGCCGTGTCCTGGCCCACCTGCCCGCTGAACGGCGGGTTCAGCGCCTGGAAGCTCACCTTGTAGATGTGCCCCGTGACCAGCGAGGGATCCGCGACATTCACCGAGACCACGTCCGTGGTGGGCGGCTTGCTCGTGTCCCTCCTCAGGTAGGTGACCGCGGTCGCCGAGGCCGTCGAGAGGTCCGTGCCCGACGGCGCCCGCTGCGGCATCGCTCGCACCACGGCCTGCGCGTTCTCGAGCACCTTCGGCAGGCCGATCGGGTTGTAGGAGTAGGCGGTGACCGCGAAGTAGTACTGCGTACCGTCGTAGAGCGGTCCGCCGCGCACGGCGTCCTGCGTGGCCGTGTACGTGAACTGCACGCCGTTGTCGGAGCCGAACGCCACCGGGTAGTTCGGGATGAGCTGGCCCGTCGTGACGTCGAACACCGCGTCGAAGATGACGCGGATGTTGTCGACCTCGTCGAACGTCGCCACACGCGTCCAGGGACCCGCCACGGTCGCGCCCTGGTACACGTTGTAGCCCTCGAACGCGTAGCCGGGCTGGCTGTAGGCCGTCCGCGACGCCGCGTCCCAGCTCAACGCGATCGTGCCGTGCGAGGGCGCCACCTCGACCTTGGGCTGCGACGGCGGGCTCGGCAGGTCGAAGTTCTTGTCGAACGCGTCCTGCGCGAAGTCGTCGTTGAACCGCAAGCCCGAGATGGACGACAGGCGGTTGTTGCCCTGGCCCACGATGAGCGCCACGACCACGACCTGCGTATCCCCCGGCGACATGGTGAACGGACCGCTGGACAGCATGAGCCGCCGGTCCGCGGGGCTCGAATCGAGCCAGTTCTGCGCACCCGGACTGACCGGGTCACCCGCGTCCATGAAGGTGGTCCGGGTCCCCCACGGGTCGTACATGACCGAGCCGTCCGGAGCGAGGCCCTTCATGTACGCGTACGTCTGCTCGGCCGCCGAGGGGTCGGTGCCGTTGATGTACTTGTTGAACGACGTCATCGGCAGCACGGTGCCGGCCGAATCCTTCGGCCCCTGGAAGAAGTCGAAGCCCACGGCCGGAGGCGCTGAGCCGTACTCCTGATCGTTGTTCGTCGCGTTGTAGCAGAAGCCGAGCGAGCGCGGCCGGCCGGTCCGGTCCGGCAGCGTGTCGCACCCGACGAGGTCGTCCGTCGATCCGCCGAGGTCGGGATCCGACCACTGCGAGAAGTACGTGCTGTCCATCCTCTGGATGCCCTTGTTGATGATCACGTACTTCACGACGATCGTGTTGCCCAGGGCGCCCTGGCGGTTGAACGCGAACGTGGTCTGCTGGACCTCGAGGCCGATGGGGTTGGTGCGGCCGGCCTCGTTCGTGTGCGCGGACGGGTCGGCGTCGTTGTAGACCGCCCAGCACATCATGTCGCCGGTCACGTCCGGGCCCGGCACGTCGACCGAGTCACCGGGCGCGTTCGGCTTCGGCAGCCGGTACATCTTCCACGGCGCGCCGTATGGCACCGCGCCGCGCATGTATTCGCTCCACGAGTGGTGGACCAGCGGGTCCGCGGCGGGATCGGCGGCGAGCGCTTCCGCGCTGCGGTTCACGTGCATCGTGTCCAGGGAGTCCCCGGTGAAGCGGACCATCTTGTACACGATGAAGTCCGTGTTCGAGTGCGAGGCGGAGACGCCCCACGGGTTCGTCTGGTCGGCGCTGCCGGGCAGGATGATGCCCGGCTGCCACTCGAACGAGTACTCCGCCACGGTCACGTGGAGGATCGAGTTGATCAGGCAGCCGATCCACGGACCCGCGGCGTACACGACGGTGTTCGACGTGCCCTTCGGGTAGTAGAGGCCCTCGCCGCCACCGCCCGAGATGTTCTGCGTGTCGTACGACCACGTGCCCTCGTTCGAGATGAACATGTTGAGGTTGTTCACGTCGATCCGGCGCGTCACTTCGATGGTCCTGGCGTTGTACGGCCGGGCGACCCGGCCGCCGCCCGACCCGGAGCCGGGCGCCGCCGCGGACGCTG
>JBAIWU010000327.1:0-6985 GCA_037917155.1 Candidatus Eiseniibacteriota bacterium | reverse complement strand
CGAGCGCGAGCGCGCGTGCGGCGTGCGCGCGGCGGAGGCGGGCGGGCGTCGTCATGGCAGCACCTCCACGCGCGAGGTCCGGGACTGTCGGCCCTGGACGAGCCGCACCAGGTAGACGCCGGCGGGCAGCGCCTGCCCCGGCGCGAGGTCGACCGCGTGCCGGCCCGCGCCCAGCACCCCGACGTCGCGCGCGGCGACGCGCCGGCCGCCCACGTCGAGCAGCTCGAGCCGCGCGGGCGCGTCGGCGGGGAGCGCGAAGTGCACGACGAGGCCCTGGCCGCGCAGCGGGTTGGGCCGCACGCCCTCGAGCGCGAACGCGATCGGCCCGCCGTCGTCGACGGTGGTCGTGCCGGAGGGCGTGAGGAGCGAGTAGCCGCTCTCGTTGCCGTTCACGTCCACGGCCGAGAGCTTGTAGTAGCCGCCCGAGGGGCCCACGTCCGTGTAGCCCGTGTCGCTCCGCGTCGCGATCAGGTTGCCCGGGCCGGGCACGAAGCCCGACGACGCGCCGCGATACACGCGGTAGTACCAGAGATCCGTCTCGGCGTTCGGCCCCCAGTGCAGGTGCGTCGCGCCGCTCGCGTACGCGCCCGTGAAGGGCGACGGGGCGGCGGGCGCGAGGTTGTCCACCGACCAGCCCGAGTCGGGCGCGGAGTCGTAGTAGACCGACGGCGTCGAGGTCGTCGCGCGCACGAAGAAGGACGAGAGGTGGGGCCCCGCGCCGTTCGAGTCCGCGAGCGTGGGCGCGATGAGGCCGTACGCCGCGTCGCCGTGGGCGGCGACCGTGCCGACGAGATCCCAGCCGTCGACCTGCGCCTCCGCGGGCCGCGCGGCCGCTCCGCCGGCCGGCGCCGGCTGCGTCCCGAGGCCGGGGACGACGCGCCGGTAGAGCTCGTACTGCACGACGGGCGTCGCGGCGCCTGCGACGTCGAACGGGCTGGCGGCGAACTGCACGCGCACCTGGCGGCCCTGGTCGTTCGGCACGTCGCGGATGCCCGCGAGCGTCGCGCCGGCGCCCGCCACGATCCGCACGTCGCTCCGGGGCGAGAGGCTGCGCTGGAACGTCCCGTCGCCGTTGAACACGGCCTGGAGCGGCCGCGTCCCGAGCCGCGGGGCGAACAGCGCCAGCGCCGCGACGCCGTTGCGCACGGGCGACGTGCCGAGCAGCGTGAAGCCGTCGAAGAAGCTCACCGTGCCGCCCGGCGCGCCGGCACCGGCTGCGGCCGCGACGGTGGCCGTGAGCGTCATGGGCGCGCCCAGCACGGCCGCGGGCGGGCTCGCCGAGAGCGACGTGCGGCTCGGCTGCAGCGCGAGCATCACCGCGATGCCGCCCGTCACGGTGGCGACGATGTCGGGCCGGCCGTCGCCGTTGACGTCGCCGACGGCCGCCATCGACAGCCCCGACGTGGCCGGCACCGAGGTCGGGGCGCCGAACGAGCCGGCGCCGTTGCCGTAGAGCACGTCCGCCGTCGCGTAGTAGCTGTCCCCCACCACGAGGTCGGTCCGGCCGTCGCCGTTCACGTCGGCGATCGCGATCGAGTAGAGGTAGGCGCCCACGGGGTAGTCCGTCTTCGCGCCGAAGCCGCCGCTGCCGTCGCCGAGCAGCACCGACGCCTGCCAGGGGTAGCCGCCGGTCACGACCGCGAGGTCGGGCTTGCCGTCGCCGTTCACGTCGCCGATCGCGACCGCGTCGGGATCGCTGCCCGCCGCGTAGTCCGTGCGCGTGGGGAAGCCGCCGAAGCCGTTGCCGAGCAGCACGGAGATCGTGTTCGAGCCGCCGTTCGCCGTCACGATGTCGGGCGCGCCGTCGCCGTTGAGGTCGCCGACCGCGACGGCGTACGGATACGTGCCGACCGCGAAGTTGCTGGCCGCGCCGAACGAGCCGCCGCCGCTGCCGAGCAGCACCGAGACCGTGTTGGACCCCGCGTTCGCCACCACGAGGTCGGGCCGGCCGTCGTGGTTCAGGTCGGCGGCCCTGACCGCCCACGGCGCGGAGCCGGTCGCGTAGTCCGCCCGCGAGTCGAAGCCGCCGGCGCCGTTGCCGAGCAGCACGGAGACCGTGCCGGGGTCGTGGTTGGCCGACACGAGGTCGAGCGTGCCGTTGCCGTCGACGTCGGCGAGCGCGACCGCGTACGGGTTCGCGCCGGTCGTGAAGTCGGCATGCGCCGGGAAGCGGCCCCCGCCGGCGCCGAGCAGCACCGAGGCGGCGCTCGATCCATCGTTCCCGACCGCGACGTCGGGCCGGCCGTCGCCGTTCACGTCGCCGAGGACGATGCCGTACGTGTAGCCCGGGACCGCGTAGTTGGACGGCGCGCCGAAGCCGCCGTTGACGTTGCCCGGGTACACCGAGACCGTGTCGGCGCCCTCGTCGGCCACCGCGACGTCGAGCCGGCCGTCGGCGTTGAAGTCCGCGACGGCGAGCGCGTTCGGGTTGTGCGGCGTCGCGAAGCCGGTGGCGGCGCCGAAGCTGCCCGTGCCGTCGCCGGCGAGGACGAACAGCGCGCTCGTGCTCGTCTCGTAGCCGGCCACGAGCAGGTCGGGCTTGCCGTCGAGGGTCACGTCGCCGATCGCCACGGCGTGCGGCTGCGAGTTGTAGCCGGTCGAGAACTGCGTCATGCCGCCGAGCGCGCCCGTCCCGTTGCCCAGCAGCACGCCGACCGACGAGCCGGCGAGCCCGGAGTTCGCCACCGCGACGTCGAGCCTGCCGTCGCCGTTCAGGTCGCCGAGCGCGACCGAGATCGGGGCGCTGCCCACGGCGTAGTCGGTACGCGCGGCGAACGCGCCCCCGCCGGTGCCGAGCAGGACCGAGACCGTGGACGAGGCGACGTTCGCGACCACGAGGTCGGGCCGGCCGTCGCCGCTCAGGTCTCCGGCCGCGATCGAGTAGGGGTTCCCCCCGACCGCGTAGCCCACCCACGGCAGGAAGCCGCCCGCGCCGTCGGCGAGGAACACGACCGCCTCGCCCGAGGACTGGAGCGTGCAGGCCGCGAGGTCGGGATGGCCGTCGCCGTCGAGGTCGGCGACCGCGAGCGACGTCAGGTTGAAGGGGCACGGGATGTCGGTCCGCGGCCCGAAGCCGCCCGCGCCATTGCCGGGCAGCAGCGACAGGAACGCCGAGCTGAAGTTGGCGACCGCCAGGTCCGCGCGGCCGTCGCCGTTGAAGTCGGCGATCGCGACCGCGACGGGCTGGCTGCCGACCGCGACGTCGGTGCGCGGCCCGAAGCCGCCCGCGCCGTCACCGAGGAAGACGGAGACCGAGCCGGCGTTCGAGTTGGCGATCACGAGATCGGGCTTGCCGTCGCCGTTGAGGTCGCCGCTCGCGAGCCCGTACGGCGCGGCCCCGGTGGCGAAGTCGAGGCGGCCGCCCAGGAGCGGCACGGCGGCGGAGGCCGGGACGGCGAGCGAGGCGACGAGCGCGATCGACGGGACGAGGACGTCCAGGGCACGCGATCGTGCCGACCGTGGCGGGATGGTGGGGCGCACGAGGACTCCGGGCGGTATGGGGGTATGGGTCCCGGGGATGGGCCGGGATCGACGGCGCGCCCGGGGTCCGCAGGCGCGCGGTGGCCGTCGTGGAATTCTACGTGCGAAGACCCGTGTTCGAACAAGTAAAATTCGCCGCCGGCGCGGGTGGGAAGCCCGCCGGGACGCCGCGGGGCGCGGGCCGCCCGGGGCGAGGTCGAGCGCGGGCGGACCGGGGCGCCCCGGCCCGCCCGTACGGTCAGCGCACCGAGCTCGTGGCCAGGTCGACGACGACCGAGTCGAACTCCGACCGCGATGCCCCGTCCACCGCCATGAATCGCACCTCCAGCTGCGCGGCGTCGGCGGTGACGAGCAGGTAGCCGTAGCCCATCCGCGACTTCTCGAACACGTGGTCGCCGGTCCGCCCTCCGCCCGCGGCGGGCACGGCCTGCTCGCCGATGCCGCCCGTGCCCGCCACGATGTGGGGGATCTCGAGCGACTTGCCCCGGAAGCTCACGTGCCGGGTGTAGCGCTGGTAGCTGTGCGCGTGCCCGGAGAGCCAGAGGTCCGGCATGAGCCCGGCCTGCTGGCAGGCCGCGTCGACCTCCGCGAGCATCGCGGTGCTCGGCGAGTGGCCTCCCGCGGTGAACGGCGGGTGGTGCGTGGCGAAGACGAGCGCCTTGCGCGGGCCGGCGGCGCGCTGCTTCGCGAGCGCCCCGAGCGTGGCGACGAGCCAGGCGCGCTGCGCGGTGCCGGCGGCGCCGCCCGAGAGGAATCCGGGGTTCTCCGCGGCGTTCGAGTACATCCCCACGATCTGCACGAACGGCGCGTCGAGGCACCAGTACACGCCGGGCTGCGTCATGGTCTGGCGGAAGATGGTCCCCGCGATCGCCGGCACCGTCGCCTTCGTCGCGCAGAAGTTGGCGACGAACGCCGCGAGGCTCTTCGGGTCGGTGCCCGGGAAGACCTCGCCGTCGTGATTGCCGGGGATGGCGATGATCTTGCCGGGATAGTGCACGTACGGCTCGTAGAACTCGGGACGGTACTGCTGCGCCTTGTTCGGGCCGTAGATGACGTCGCCGAGGTGGAGGAAGAAGGCCGGCGACGCATCGGGATGCGTCGCGTCGTAGTCCTGCGACATCGCGCTGGCGACCTCGCCCTGCGGCGAATCCGCCTTGTGCCCGGTGTCGCCGCAGGCGTGGAACTGCAGCCGTCCGTGCTTCTCGATCCCGGCGGCGCCCTCGGCGCCGATGACGTCCGCGAGGCCCCAGGTCGCCTTGCCGCGCGGGGCGGGCACCGGCTCGAGCCGGCCCTGGATGTGATCCAGCATCCGCGCGCCGTGCGGGCCGGCCTTGCGCGCCCCCGGCGGGGCAGTCGTGTAGAAGGGATGGGCGAAGCGCAGGACGGCGCCCTTTGCGCCGGAGTTCGGCCTGGCTGCGGGCTTCTTCGTCGTCGTTCCGCGACGTGCGGGCATGGGACGTCCTCCCGGATGGATTGAGGAAGGCGTGCGGCCCCCGGGAGTAAGGCGCACGCCCGACGCGCGGGTCAACGGGAATGCGCGGGACGGTCCCGGTCCGCCTTGGGCCTTGCCCCGGCCCGGCGGCGGGTCTCTAATGAGCGTGCCATGTGGGCCGCACATTGGCGATCGCTCGTCGCCGCCCTGCTGGGCGCGATGCTCGTCGGGACCGCCGCCGAAGGCGCGACAGCACCGGCGTCGCCCGCGCGCGACTCGATCGCGGTCTGGCGACGGCTCGCCGAAGCGCGCGACATGGACCGCGCCGAGGCGCGCACCCGCGCCTGGCTCGCAATCCTGCAGCAGCGGGCCGGCACCGACTCGCTCGAGGTGGCGCGGGTGGCCGGCTGGCTGGCCGAGTTCCTCAACCGCAGCGGTCGGGCCGACGACTCCGACGCGCGCGCGCTGGCCGAGCGCGCCATCCGCATCTACGACGCCCAGCTGGGCCCGATGTCCCTCGAGGCCGCGGCCGCGCTGTACCAGCTCGGCATGGTGATCTACGTCATCGGCGACAACCAGGCAGCGCTCGCGGCGCAGCAGCGCTCGCTCGCGATCCGCGAGACCGTGCTCGGCCCGCGCGACACCCTGGTCGCCACGAGCCTCAACGGCGTCGCCAACGTCCTCATGGCGCTCAATCGATTGTCCGAGGCCCGCACGCTGTACGAGCGCGCGATCGCGATCTGGGACGCCCGGCCGGCGGCGGAGCACGCGGGGGGCCCCTCGTCGCCACTCGAGAACCTCGCGATCATCTTCGACGACACCGGCAACTGGGAGGCGGCGCGGCCGCTCTACCGGCGCGCGCTCGCGCTCTTCGAGCAGACGAAGGGCCCGAACGACAGCGAGGTGGCCAAGCTCCTCTCCAACTACGGTTCCATGCTGTGCGACGGAGGCGACTTCGAGACGGCCCGTCCGCTGCTCGAGCGGGCGCTCCGGATCGTCAGTGACCGGCCGCACGCGAATCCCCACGCCGTGGCGTGGTGCTCGGGGAGTCTCGCGGACGCGCTGGTGGCCATGGGCGACACGGCGGCGGCGCGCCCGCACTACCAGCGGGCGATGGCGCTCGAGGAGAAGTCGCTCGCGGCCGGCACCAACGGCTCGGTGGCCGAGATGTCGAGCAACTACGGGAACCTGCTGCGGCTCGAGGGCGACCTCGACGGCGCAGCCGCACGCTTCGAGCAGTGCCTGGCGATCGAGCAGAAGCTGGTCGGCCCCGACGATCCGGCGCTCGCGCGCACGCTCGGCCGCCTGGCGATGTTGCGCTGCGACCTCGGCGACTGGGCCGGGGCGCGCCCGTACGCCGAGCGCGCGCTGGCGCTGCAGGAGCAGGGATTCGGGCTCGACCAGACCGAGACCGCGTCGATGCTGGGCACGCTGTCGCTCGTGCTCGCGCACGTGGGCGAGGCGCGCGCCGCGCTCGACAGCGCGCTCCGGGCGGAGTCGATCGGCCGCGCGCACCTGACCTTCACGGTCCGCTCGCTCCCGGAGCGCCAGGCGTTGCGCTACGCCGCGGTGCGCGAAGGCGGGCTGGGGCTCGCGCTATCGCTGGCGGCGGGGCCACTCGCCGCCGACACCGCGGCCGCGCGCGAGGTGTCGGATGCGCTCGTCCGCGGCCGGGCCCTCGTGCTCGACGAGATCGCCTCCCGTCAGCAGGGCCTCGGCGAGTCGCCCGAGACGGCGCGCCGGGCGCGGGCCTTCGCGGCCGCGCGGCAGCGGCTCGCCGCGCTGTGGGTCCGCGGGCCCCGGGGCGCCTCGCCGGCCGAATACGGGGCGCTGCTCGACAGCGCGCGCGCCGAGAGCGAAGCCGCCGAGCAGGCGCTGGCCGAGAGCAGCGCGACGTTCCGGAACGAGCGCGACCGCAGCCGGGTGGGCCTGCGGGACGTCGCCGGGGCGCTCGAGCGCGGCGACGCGGTCGTTGGCTTCGCGCGCTTCGAGCGCGTCGGGACGGAGGAGGTACCGCCGGCGCCGTCGGCGGGCGCCCGGGCCGCGCGGGCGGTCCCCTGGTACGCCGCGGTC
>JBAIWU010000326.1:0-5132 GCA_037917155.1 Candidatus Eiseniibacteriota bacterium | reverse complement strand
TCGCACGGCATCGGCGTCGGCCCGGGCCGCGGCTCCGTCGCCGGCTCGCTGGTCGCCTACGCGCTGCGCATCACGGACGTGGACCCGCTCAAGCACGACCTCATCTTCGAGCGGTTCCTCAACCCCGAGCGCGTGACGATGCCGGACATCGACATCGACTTCGACGACCTCCGCCGCGGCGAGGTCATCGACTACGTCAAGCGCAAGTACGGCGAGACGAACGTCACGCAGATCATCACGTTCGGCACGATGGGCGCGAAGGGCGTCGTGCGCGACGTCGGCCGCGCGCTGGGCTTCCCGGTCGCCGAAGTCGACCGCATCGCCCGGCTCGTGCCCGACGGCATCGGCATGACGCTCGAGGAGGCGCTCAAGCTCAACCCCGACCTGCGCGCCCTGCCCGAGAAGGGGCCGAACTACGCGCGGCTGCTCAAGTCTGCGCGCGTGCTCGAGGGGCTCGCGCGCCACGCCTCGACGCACGCCGCCGGCGTGCTCATCACGCCGGGTCCGCTGCTCGACTACGTGCCGCTCTACCGCCAGAAGGACGGTTCGACCACGACGCAGTGGGACATGAAGTCGGTCGAGAAGGCGGGCCTGCTCAAGATGGACTTCCTCGGGCTGCGCACGCTCAGCGTGCTCGACGAGGGCGTGCGGCTCGTGAAGCAGCACCACCGCGTCGAGATCGACTGGCAGACGCTCGGGCTCGACGACGCGGCCGCGTACAGGGTGTTCCAGGACGCCGACACGGTGGCGATCTTCCAGTTCGAGTCCACGGGCATGCGCGACTACCTGCGCCGGCTGCGGCCGACCGTGTTCGAGGACCTGGTCGCCATGAACGCGCTCTACCGCCCCGGTCCGATGGAGAACATCCCGTACTTCATCGACTGCAAGCACGGGCGGCAGGTGGCCAAGTACGACCACCCGAAGCTCGAGCCGATCCTCAAGGGCACGTACGGCGTCTTCGTCTACCAGGAGCAGGTCATGGCCGCGGCGCACGGCCTGGCCGGCTTCACGATGTCGCAGGCCGACGAGCTGCGCCGGGCGATGGGCAAGAAGAACGTCGAGGAGATGGAAAAGAAGCGCGCCCTGTTCATCGAGGGCTGCGCGAAGGCCTCGAAGATCCCTGCGAAAGTGGCCGAGAAGATCTTCGTAACCATGCAGAAGTTTGCGGGTTACGGTTTCAACAAATGCGTCCATGCTTCGACGTCGATCGTCGATGCGGAGTCAGGCGAACGCACCACCGTCGGCGATCTCTTCGCACGCCGAAGACCGTTCGTCGTCCATGCGCTCGGCGACGATCTGAAGCTCCGTGCACGCCGTGTCGCGGACGTCGTCTGGAACGGCGTTCGGCCGGTGTTCGAGCTGCGCACGGAACTCGGTCACCGCATCACGGCCACTGGCAACCACCCGTTCCGGACGTTCGCGGGGTGGACGAATCTCGAGGACCTGAAGCCGGGCGATCGAATCGCCGCGCCGAGGAAGCTGGACGTTCGCGGGCGCGCCGTGATGGCACCTCACGAGATCATCGCGCTGGCCGGACTTCTCGCCGAGGGCAACACCTGCCATCCGACCTGTCTCTACTTCTTCGGCAACGACCGAACGATCGTGGACGACTTCGTGGACGCGGCGTCGCAGTTCGAGCACTCGTACGCGCGCGTCTACCAGCGCGCGAACGGGCGCTACGAGGTCTGTATCTCGACCGGCCGTGACACCCGCTTCCGACCGGGGCAATGGCCCTGGAACGCAGCTGCCAAGGGCAGTCTCGCGGTCGCGATCGACGAAGCGCCGGCCCGCTCGGGCATGTTCCGCTGGGCGAAGTCCTTGGACCTCCTCGGCAAGACTGCGACCCGGAAGCGCGTTCCCGCGGTCGTTCACGAACTCTCGGATGCCGGCCTCGCCCTGTTCCTCGGTCGGCTCTGGACCGGCGACGGCTTCATCTGCAATCAGGCGCTGCATGTTCCCTTCTACTCGACGTCCTCGCCCGGGCTCGCGAGGGATGTTCAGTGCCTGCTCTTGCGGCTCGGCATCGTCTCGCGCATCCACGACAAGCAGTTCAAGCATCGCGGCTCGACGCGGCCCGGCTACACGGTGCATCTGCTGGGTGAGGAGTCGGTCGAGCGGTTCGTGCGAGTCGTCACGCCGCACGTCGTGAGCCGCAGGGAGCAAATCGACCTTCTGCTGGGTCATCTGGGCGCGACGGAGCGCGGACGAGTCAGCAAGGATACGGTCCCCGTCGAGGTTCGCGAGTGGATCGTCGAGGACGTTCGGGCCGCCGGTCTCGATGCGCAGGACATCCTCGCGTCCACGGGCGCGAGGTTCGACACGGCCACGATCCGCACCAAGCGCGGCTACCGTCGTGCAACCATGCGGCTGATTGCGGAGGTCACGGGGTCCCGCCGCATTCGGAACCTCGCGGCATCCGACGTCTACTGGGATCGCATCGTCTCGATCGAGTACAAGGGCGAGGAGGACGTCTACGATCTCGAGATCGAAGGCGACCACAACTTCGTCGCGGACGGCCTGATCGTCCACAACTCGCATTCGGCCGCCTACGCCCTCGTCGCGTACCAGTGCGCGTACCTCAAGGCGCACTACCCGGCCGAGTTCATGGCCGCGACGATGACATCCGAGATGAGCGACAGCGGCCGCATCCTGACGCTCATCGAGGAGTGCCGGCGGATGGGGATCGCGCTGCTGCCGCCCGACGTGAACCGCTCGGAGTGGAGGTTCACGATCGAGGAGGGGCGGATCCGCGTCGGCCTGGGCGCGGTGCGCAACGTCGGACAGGGCGCGGTCGAGGCGCTGCTGCGCGCGCGCGAGGCGGGCGGGCCGTTCCGCGACCTGTACGACGTCGCGGGGCGCGCCGAGCCGGGCGTGCTCAACCGGCGCGTGCTCGAAAGCCTCGCGCAGTCGGGCGCCTGCGACGCGCTCGGCCCCACGCGCGCCGCGCTGCACGCGGGCGCGGCCATGGCGCTCGATCACGCGGCGGCGCTCCACCGCGAGCGGGCGAGCGGACAGTCGAGCCTGTTCGGCGGGGACGAGGGCGCCGCGCCCGCGGTGCACGCCGCGCCGCTGCCCGCGCTGGCGGAGTGGTCGAGCCGCG
The DNA here is from genome assembly GCA_037917155.1 of Candidatus Eiseniibacteriota bacterium. GTDB lineage: Bacteria > Eisenbacteria > RBG-16-71-46 > RBG-16-71-46 > RBG-16-71-46 > CAIXRL01. Next base: position 2,032 of record JBAIWU010000326.1, on the reverse strand, counting down.
AGACGAGCGCGAGGGAGAAGGAGGTGCTCGGCTTCTACCTCTCCGGGCATCCGCTCGAGCACCTGCGCGAGGAGATCGAGCGCGTCGCCACCGCGGGCATCGCGCAGGCGCTCGAGCTCGGGCACGACGCCGAGGTGCGCGTCGTCGGCGTCGTGGGCGAGATCAAGCAGATCACGACCAAGGCCGGCAAGCTCATGGGTATGGTGTGGCTCGATGACCTCACGGGCCGCGTCGAGTGCACGCTGTTCCCGGAGGCGTACGAGCAGGCGCGGCCGATCCTCCAGACGGACGCCATCGTCGTCGCCTCGGGGCGTGTCGAGGTGCGCGACGACCGCGGGGCCAAGCTGCTGCTGAACGAAGTGCGCCCGTGGGAGCAGGGGCGCGAGCAGTTCCGGCCCGTGCTGCAGATCGAGCTCAGGGCCGAGGAGCTCGACGAGGCCCGGCTCGCGGACATCGCCGAGGTGCTCACGCGCCACCCGGGGGAATCTGAGGTATACCTCTACCTCGTCAGGCCGGACCACTCGCGCCTCGCCATGCGGTCGCGGCGCTGGCGCGTCGGCACGGACGAGGCGCTGGTCACGGGGCTCAAGGAGCGCGTGCCCTCCTGCCGCGTCCGCTGGGGAAAGGGAACGACGTGACGGTGTGGCTGGATTTCGAGAAGCCCATCCTCGACCTGGAGCAGAAGATCCAGGAGCTGCGTGCCAGCGCGGCCGAGCGCGGGCTCGAGGCCGAGGACGAGCTGGCCGAGCTGGAGCGCAAGGCGGACGCGCTGCGGCGCGACGTCTACGCCAACCTGACGCGTTACCAGCGCGTCCAGATCGCCCGCCATCCCCGGCGGCCGTACACGCTCGACTACCTGCAGCGCTGCTTCACGGGCTTCCGCGAGCTGCACGGCGATCGCCACTTCGCCGACGACCCGGCCATCGTGGGCGGGCTCGCCTGGTTCGAAGGCCGGCCGGTGATGGTGATCGGCCAGCAGAAGGGGCGCGACACGCGCGAGAACCTGCTCCGCCGCTTCGGCATGCCGAACCCGGAGGGCTACCGCAAGGCGCTCCGGCTCATGCAGCTCGCGGCGCGCTTCGCGCTGCCGGTGATCACGCTCGTCGACACGCCGGGCGCGTACCCGGGCCTGGGCGCCGAGGAGCGCGGGCAGGCGGAGGCGATCGCGGTCAACCTGCGCGAGATGGCCACGTTCGGCGTGCCCATCATCGCGGCGGTGATCGGCGAGGGCGGCTCGGGCGGCGCGCTCGCGATCGCGGTCGCCGACCGCGTGATCATGTTCGAGAACTCGATCTACTCCGTCATCTCGCCCGAGGGCTGCGCGTCGATCCTGTGGCGCGACGGCAAGCAGGGCGCACGCGCCGCCGAGGCGCTGCGGCTGACCGCGCCCGACCTGCTGGCGCTCGGCATCGCCGACACCGTCATGCCCGAGCCGGTCGGCGGGGCGCACCGGGACTGGGACGCGGCCGCGGCGACGCTCGCGGCGGCGCTTCGCGAGAACCTCGCCGCCCTCTCCGGGGTAGCTCCCGCGGAGCTGGTGCGGCTGCGCGGGGAGCGCTTCCGCCGCATCGGCGTCTTCGGCGGCGCCGCTTGACCCTGCGAATTTCAGGTTGCTAGACTCGCGAGGATCGGCAGGTCGCGTGGAGGGATCCGCGCGGCCGCGGCACGCTCCGACGCGCCGCGGCGCGCCCCGGGACACGCGATGCGCCGCACGAGGCGAACGGTCACTCGAGGAACCCATGGGTCTGAGTCCCGAACTTCTGGCCATCCTGGCCTGCCCGGCGTGCAAGGGCGACCTGGCCTACGATCCCGCCGCGCAGACGCTGACGTGCGCCGCCTGCCGGCTGCGCTACCGGATCGTGGACGACATCCCGGTGATGCTCGTCGACGAGGCGGAGAAGTTCTGAGCCCACGCCCGCGCACCCGCACGGCGCCGGTCGTGCTCCTTCGCGCCCTCGTGCTGCTGGCGCTGGCCGCGACGGCCGCGGACGCCGCGCCGGCCGCGCCCGGCGGGGCAGGGCCCGCCCTGCTG
>JBAIWU010000325.1:0-2304 GCA_037917155.1 Candidatus Eiseniibacteriota bacterium | reverse complement strand
CTATCGGGCATGCGCCGCGCGAGCGCGACGCCCAGCATGAGCATGAGCGCGTGGCCGGGCGGCACGAAGAGCGGCACGTTGCCGAGGCGGTACGTGTACAGGCCCCAGACCAGCGACAGGAACAGCTCGCCCGCGGTGGCGATGCCGATGCAGGCGAGGTAGAAGCGGCGCTCCGCGGCGGGGAGCGGCGCGAGCAGCGCGAGCGCGAATGCCCAGACCGCCGCGCCGATGGCGAGCTGCCCGGGCAGGTCGACGTGCAGATCAGTCCACAGGCCGAGCGCGAGGGTCGCGACGGCCGCGGGCAGCAGCGCGGGCTTCATGCCTCATAGCATAAGGCATGAAGCCGTCGGGCTTCAGGCGGGATGCGCGCGTTTCACCGAAATGCCGCCCGACGGGCTCTTGTCGAGCACGCTGAGCTCGCCCGCGAGCTCGGCGCCTTCCTCGACCTTGATGCGCGCGTAGCGCACCTTGCCCGAGACGCGGCCCGTGCCGTGCACCACGAGCTGCTTGCGCACCGTGAGCTCGCCCTCGAGCCGCCCGTGGATCTCGGCGTTGTCCACCGCCACGGTGCCGCTGAACACGCCCTTCTCGGTGATCTCGAGCACGCGCGCGTCCAGCGTCGCCTCGATGCGGCCCTCGACCTGCAGCGTGTCGCAGTCGTTGATCTCCACGCCCTTCATCTTGATGTCGGGGCCGACCACGAGCCTCGCTTCCTTGCGGTGCACGGGACTGTCGGCGGGCCTCGCGGGTTCCGGCGCGGCCGGCGCGGGCGAGGGCGGCATCAGCCCGCGCGCGGGCGCGGGATCGGGCGTGCGGAAGAAGCTGTTCTTTTGCAGCATCGAGGATCTCCTTGGATAGATTCAAGGCGAACCGCAATGCAGAGACCGTGCCCGATATCGGCGCCAGCGCAATCAAGCACTTGGCGCCGCCGTCGTCGTGGCGCTACGACAGGAATTCGCGCAGCACCGCGCCGGGGAGCCGGGGCAGCGGCCGCATGCCGCGCTCGTCGGCCACCTGCACGCCGTTGACCCACACCCCGTGCACGCCGAGCGGCGGCATCACGAGCCGCGTGCCGCCGGCAGGCAGGTCCCGCACGCGCTTTTTCGGGCCCCGGCCGACCGTCGCCGGGTCGAAAAGGAACAGGTCAGCCGCGCATCCAACCTTGAGCCGTCCGCGCTCCGGAATGCCGAACACGCGCGCGGGATCCGAGGTCAGCTTGCGCACCGCCTCCGGCAGCGAGAGCACGCGCCGGTCGCGCACCCAGTGCCCGAGCAGGTGCAGCCCGAAGCCGGCGTCGTTGAACAGCGTCAGGTGCGCGCCCGCGTCCGACAGGGAAATGAGCGAGTGCGGGTGGCGCAGCAGCGCGCCGACCGCTTCCTCGTCCGAGTTGAGCAGCAGCGCGCTGAACTCCGTGTCGAGGTCCTCGGCGAGCGCGAGGTCGAGCATGGCGTCGAGCGGGTCGGCGCCGGTCGCGCGCGCGAGTTCGGCCACCGTCGTCTGCTGCCACTGCCGGTGCTCCGGCCGGCGCACGTTCTCCACGTACATGCGGTCCCACTGGCCGTTGAACAGGCGCGTCGCGACCGGCGGGCCGTCGATCTCGGCGCGCAGCGCGCCGCGGAACGCACGGTCCTTCAGCAGGGCCTTGTAGGCTTCGCCGCGCAGCGACAGCGCCGGCTTCCAGGCCGCGAGTCCCTCGAAGGTGTAGGGCGAGTGCAGCGTGAAGTCCATGGTGAGCGGGCAGCAGGACACCGCGCCGTACAGGCGCCGGCCGCGCGCGTTCGCCGCCGAGATCCGCTCGAGGTCGTCGAACACGCCGCGCGGATCGGTGCCGTTGTGCAGCAGCGCCGCGACGACCACCGGCCGGCCCGAGGCGGCCGCGAGCTCCTCGAGGAATTCCACCTTCGTCTGGCCGCCCTTCGTGAGCATGAACACGCCGCGCCCCGCCTCCTTCAGGCAGCCCGTGAGCGCGCGCAATTCCGCGTCGTCGGCGAGGCGCGACGGCATTGGAATGCCGCCGTGGCCGTTGTGGTTCGGCGAGGTCGAGGTGGCGAAGCCGACGGCGCCCGCACGCACGCCTTCCAGCACGATGTCCCTCATCGCCGCGACCTCCGCCGGCGTCGCCGCGCGCCGCGGCGCGTCCTCGCCCATCACGTAGGTGCGCACCGAGGAATGGCCGACGAACCCGGCGACGTTGATCGCCACGCCCTGGCGCGCGAGCAGGCCGAAGAACTCGGGCACCGATTCGAAGTCCCAGCGCGTGCCCGCCCGCAGCACCTCGAGCGACATTCCCTCGACCTGCGTGAG
>JBAIWU010000324.1:0-2084 GCA_037917155.1 Candidatus Eiseniibacteriota bacterium | reverse complement strand
GCGTGTGACCCGGGCCGGCTCGCCGGAAACGCGCGGGGGCGGCTCGCGCCGCCCCCGGGTCGTGCGTCACCGCCGCGCGTCGCGCGCCGCGCCGACCGGCTGCGGGCGCGCCGGGGCGCCCGGCGCTGCCGCGCCCGGCCGTGCCGCCTCGGCGGCCGGCGCCGAGCCGTTGCTGCCGGCGGGCGCGCCCTGAACCTTGAGGCCGAGCAGCGGCATCAGCTTCGCCTCGATCTTCGCGCGCACGTCCTTGTGCTCCTTGAGGAACATGCGCGTGTTCTCGCGGCCCTGGCCCAGCCGCTCATCGCCGAAGCTGAACCACGTGCCGGCCTTGCTGATGACGTTCTTGTCGACCGCGAAGTCGATCAGCTCGCCCTCGCGCGAGATGCCCTCGTTGTAGAGGATGTCGAACTCGGCCTCGCGGAACGGCGCGGCGACCTTGTTCTTGACCACCTTGACCTTGGTGCGGTTGCCGACGGCGGTCTCGCCCTCCTTGAGCGTGGCGATGCGGCGGATGTCGAGGCGTACCGAGGCGTAGAACTTCAGCGCCCGGCCGCCCGCGGTGGTCTCGGGGTTGCCGAACATGACGCCGATCTGCATGCGGATCTGGTTGATGAAGACGACCGTCGTGTTGCTCTTGTTGATCGAGCCGGTGAGCTTGCGCAGCGCCTGCGACATGAGCCGCGCCTGCAGGCCCACGTGCGAGTCGCCCATCTCGCCCTCGATCTCGGCGCGCGGCACGAGCGCCGCCACGGAGTCGATCACGACGACGTCGACGGCCCCCGAGCGCACGAGCGTGTCGGCGATCTCGAGCGCCTCCTCGCCGGTGTCCGGCTGGGCCACGTGCAGGTTGGCGATGTCCACGCCCAGCTTCTGCGCGTAGCCGGCGTCGAGCGCGTGCTCGGCGTCGATGAACACGGCGCTGCCGCCCGCGCGCTGGGCGTTGGCGATGATGGTGAGCGCCAGCGTGGTCTTGCCGGAGGACTCGGGCCCGTAGATCTCGACGATGCGCCCGCGGGGCACGCCGCCCACGCCCAGCGCCATGTCGAGGCCGATCGAGCCGGTCGGGATCGTCTCGATGCCGGGCGCCTCGTTGCCCTCGCCCAGCTTCATGATGGCGCCCTTGCCGAACTGCTTCTCGATCTGCTGGAGCGCCAGGTCCAGCGCCTTCGACCGTTCCTTGGAGCCGGGCGCGTTGGGCGGTGTGAAGCTCATGGTCTGCGTCTCCTTCGCAGGGGCTGCGGACTGCGATGCGGGGATGGAGGTGAGGGCGGACGGACGGCGCTTGCCGGTCGACCGCCACCACCTTCCTGCGGTGGCGAGCCGCATACTACACAAGTGTGCAGTGGGACGAAAGGGCGATTTTCGGCGCGGTTCCCGGGCCCGCCGCCGTGCCCGCCGGCGCGCCCCGGCGCGCTGCGCCCGTCGCGAGCGGGACGAACGCCGCCGCTCGTTTCGCCCGCGGCCGTGCAGGACGCGTCATCCGGCTGTGAAAAGTGGCCATCCGGCCCGGGCCGCGTGCGGTTTTGCTGGAACGAACCACCCCGGAACGTGGAGAATGAGCGGGACTGACGAAGGGCCCTTGGCTGGCACGGAAAAGCCGGCAACCTCGACGCATCCTGCTCCGACTCCCCTGGAGGTTCCATGCGCCACCGTGTCACTCTGGCCGGCATCGCCCTTGTCGCCCTCGCCCTCCTGCCGCACCCCGCGCGGGCGAATGCCCGGCTCGTCGCCGTCACGCCGGTCGACGGGGGTTGCGTGAACGGCCCGACGGGCCAGTACGTCGAGGCCTGGGACGTCGCCGTCGGCAGCACGTATCGGCTGCGGCTGGAGGGGGTTACCGACTGCGCGAACGGCGGCACGGACGCCACGGTCAACGTGCTCGTGCTGAACTCCTCGGGCGGCAACACGCCGCTGGTGGCGCAGTGGGTCGCCGACGGCACCTACGAGTTCACGTTCGCGGTGCCGACCACCTACTGCGACACCTCGCCCATCCTCTACTGCACGGCGGGCGGCAACTCGCCCAGCACGGGCCTCGTCGTGGGACGGCACGACACCGGCCTGTACCAGTCGCACCTGCGAGCGTC